>CACZOW010000278.1 GCA_902782885.1 uncultured Ruminococcus sp.
CGGCCGGGAGAACCGACCCGGTATGTGTGCTGCTGTGGCGGGCAATGCCGTTTCTGCCTCCGGCCGCCCGGCCGGAAATGGAAGGCTTGATCCGAAGCACGGCTGCGGATGATTGTTTCGAGATCTCGGACTGGTTTGAAGGAATGCGGCGCACGTACGGTAAATACAGCCAGGTGTTGACGCTGTGCCGGCTGCTGTGCTTAGCCTGGAGCGCCGGCCGGCCGGACAACCTCCCGGAACTGTACGGGTGTGCGGCGGAGCTGCTGCGGCTGCTCGCGGCGGCAGTTACTGCGGCAAACGGCACCGACAAGCCCCCGGATCTGTTGCCCGTCTGGCGGGCAATTATAAGGCGCCGCCGCTGTCTGTTCGGCGTTGACCACGGCGCCCGGCGCAAATTGCTGCTGGCGCTGGAGTGTTCTATCGGGAGCCGGCGCTCCGAGCGGCCTTACAAACAGCTGGTGCGGGGATTTCTGGAAGCGGACACGGGACGTGAGATCAGGGCGGGACGGTTGACCGAAAGGCGCGCGCCGGACGGCGCGGCAGGATTGTATCTTAGCCTTTACGGCGCCCTCGCGGAAGACGAAGAAGCTCATGAAGAGGAAAGAAATGTCTTAAGCGGCGGAAAATAACAAATTGACGGAGGAAGCGTAATATGATCAGATCAATTAACAGACCGGCGCGGCCGGTGAAAATGAACGGCGGGAAGAGGATCGCGGCGCTGGTATTGTCCGTGATGATGCTGGCAGTGTTTTTGCTGACCGGCGTGGTAAATGAAGCGGCGGACAGCGGCGCCAGAAACGGCAGTATGGTCCCGCTGACCGGATTCGGCGGCGCGGAATATTACAAGAAAACAAACTATTATGTGAATATTTACGGCGATAACGGCGAGATCGTCGAAGTGCGGCTGCGCAGCGGCGGCAGCCGGCAGAAAATGTACGTACTGACCGATCCGGCTGCGGGAGTGAGCCAGTACGCGTATTGCCTGGCGTCCGGGCTGTCGTTCAATTCTTCGGCGGCGTTTACGGCCGGCGGAGAGGAGTCGGTATTCAGCAAATATTATAACGATCTGCCGGAGACGGCGCGGAAAGGGATCGCGTACGCTTCGATGTACGGTTACAGCGACAAAAACGGCACACCGGATGCCCCGGGACCGGTGGAAGGCACGTTGGGCGCGGATTTCTGGATGGCGACCCAGTGCGTGATCTGGGAGTACCAGCAGGGGATACGCGTGGACGCCGGCGCGCGGCTGACGCACGGGCTCGTGGAGGCGGACAATTACTTCTTCATGATCAAAGGCAAACCTGCGGAAAAGTGCTACAACTACCTGCTGGACCGGATCCGCACCGCGTCTTCCGTACCCGATTTCGCGTCGGACGATACGGCGGGCTGGTCAGACAATATCATTACTCTCAGCGAGGCATATATGGGCTCCGGATCATACACGGGCTATGTTTACGCGGGCGGAAAGCTGCCTGAAGGCAATTACTCTGTCACGGACGCCTCGGGGCAGCCGGTACCGTATCTGACGATGACGCGGAGCGGCGACCGGATCATTTTCAGATCTTCGCGGGCGCTGGAGACGCCGCTGAATCTGATCATCCGGCGCGCGGATGAACCGGGCGGAGAAGGCGCCGCGGTATTTTTCTCTCCGTCGGACAGCAATGTACAGACCATGCTCAGCGCCCGCGGCCGGCTGAGGGATCCGTACAGACTGTATCTGAGCGTTCAGACCCGCAGTGTCCAGGGCGACCGTGTGACCGTAAACATTCAAAAGACGTCGGACAACGGACGTGTCACCGGCATACCGTTCCAGCTCCTTTGGACCAGCAGCAACAGGCAGATGAACGATATCACAGTATATACAGACGATTCAGGAAGTGCATCGCTGGAGCTGCCTATCGGCGATCGACCCGGCGACGTCACAACGCAGCAGCCCGGAGTGGCAATAGTAGAGCTTGCCGGCGACAAATATAACGGCGCACTTGCGGGGACGGGCGGCAACGTTTACGGCATTTTCACCGCGTTCTTCTTCCGCGAGGAGCGGGACGGCGCTATCCGCTGGAACTACTCTTTCCTGGCCGATGATGCGAGTGCCCGGTCCTGTGACGGCAAAGTCCTAAACGGTTTTTACGTGCTGCTGGGCGGCAATTATTCCAACAATACAGTAACGCTCAATTACAGAAATACCGCCCGGTACGGCAGTGTGCGGCTGCGCAAGACTTCTGAAAACGGTACTCTGCAGGGATTCAGATTCAGGCTTACCGGCGCGGATCCGGACAACAGTGATATCCAGATCGAAAAGCTCACGGATGCCCGTGGGATCGCGGAATGGAGCGGGCTCATACCGGGCAATTACGCGATCTCCGAAGTGCTGGACGCCGGGAGCGTCTGGGAACAGCCCGACACGATATATGTTGCCGTGCCTGCCGAGGAAACGATCGAAGTTACCGCTTTCAACCGCCTCAGACCGGGGATACTTAAAATATATAAAACTGCCGAAGACGACCGTTTTGACGGCGTGAGTTTTACGGTCAGTGGTGTTGACAACGGCTTTCACGCCGTCATCGAGCCCGACGAAGAGAGTATTTCGCTTGAAGACGGAAAGCCGACTCTGTCGGCGGTATTGACCGGATTGAGGCCGGGCAGATATATCATCACTGAAAATTGTCCGGAACGGTACGACGCACCGGCGCCCGTTACCGTAACGGTGAGTTCGGGACAGACGACGGAAAAACGGTTCGTCAACACAATTGCCCGCGGTGCTCTTGTCGTGGAAAAGCAGATCTACGCGGAGCAGTTCGTGGCGGCGCACGGCAACGCAGTGTTTATATTTAAGATCACCGGCCTCGACAACGGACGCTCGTTCTGCCGGGTGCTGGAGTTCGGACCGGACGACACAGAAGGCCGCACCGGGCTCGTGTCGAAACGCTTTGCGCTGGACGGACTGGAAGCCGGGCGTTATACGGTGGAAGAACTGAAAACGCTTCGATATGATATCGAATCCGTAACAGTGACGCCGGGAAACAGTACGGACGGCAGCATTGCCATCCTTCGCGTCACCCGGGAGGGCGTGACGCCTAAAGCGGTCTTTGTCAACAACGTGATCAACCAGGAGGACACGTCTCACACCGCGCTGTGCGTCAACGTGTTTGATTTTACCTGATCGCTGCCGGATAAAGCGGGTGAACAATAAGATAATATGAAAAAAGTATTGAAAACAGCGCTCAAAGTGCTGCTTTGGGCGGTGCCTGTCCTGCTTATTGCCGTTTTGGTATCCGAACTCGCGGGCGTGCGGTATCTGTGCGTATTGTCGCCGTCGATGGAACCGGAACTGCCTGTCGGCAGCCTGGCGGTTATCATTCCGGTCGCTCCGGAGCGCGTCAGGCAGGGGGACAATCTCGCGTATGTGAAGGGCGTCAACATCGTTACGCACAAAGTTCTGCTGAACGATACAGCGGAACGCACAATTAAAACCAAGGGGATCGCAGGTAAACTTGAAGACGCGCCGGTGCCGTACGAGGCGGTGCTGGGTGTAGAGAAGATCTGCATCCCCGGAGCCGGCCGTATCGCGTCGGCAATAAAAACTCCCGCGGGAAAGACCGTCCTTATTACGGCCGGGGTACTAACCGTACTCGTTCTGCTGATTCCGGAGTTCCTGCCCGGAAAACGACGCGGGACCGCATCAACCGAATCTGATCTGACTGTCTGAGACAGCAGAAAATACATTTTAAGGAGGCTTCATTATGAGAAGAAGCGAAAAAATCATTTTTGGGATCCTGACGCTGGGCCTGCTGGCCGTACTGGTGATCGGCAGTACGCTGGCCTATATGACGGACAGGGAAAACAAGGAAAACACTTTCACTGTAGGTACGCTGGACGTGTCGCTGGAGGAAAAGAACTGGAAAGAGGGCACTGACGGCGACGAGGCGGTACCGGGAGATACGTTTGTCAAGGATCCGGTAGTTACCGCGGTCAAAAACGACAGCTACATCCGTATGCGCGTCACCGTCAAAGATTCCGCGACCGGTCAGACGGTCACCGATGCCGAAAGACTGGCGCTGATCTGCAAAATGATCAAATACGACAGCACATATAATGCGGACACGCAGACCGCGGGCACCGCGCTTGTAAAAGATGATTCCTACAGCAGTGCAGACCTGGCTGCGATACCGATGGTCAATCCGGAGTTTACTCAGGCGACTTCCGCGACCGCGGGCGAATACGTGTTCAACTACGACTCCGTACTGGAGGAGGGCGATAAAGTAGCGCTGTTTACCAACTTGGTCGTACCCGCGGACTGGTCGCAGACGCAGCTCGATAAGGTCGGCGCGTTCAAGCTCGACGTGGTCGTTGAGGCGATCCAGGCCAAAAACTTTGATGCTCCCGCGGAGGCGTTTGCCGCGCTGGACGAGGAAATCCGGAACGGTACCAACGTGAGCAATTATGTTGCCGGCTGATGCCGTAAGCGGCAGGTCAATTTGGTTTTACGCCGTTTGCAGGCGTTAAAAACTACCGGGAACGCGGCGGAATGCCGTATGACCGTGCGGTCTTCCGCAGCTTTCCCGGACCATCGGGAGGAACCGGACAATGCGTAAATTATATGTTATTACACTCACCGTGCTTGTCTGTGTGTTCGCGGTGAGCGGCATTTTTGCCGCCGCGGACTGGTACAGGGAAGACCGGACAACAAATATTATATCCGTGGGCGAACTCAGCGGCGACCTGATCGATATTTACGAACAGGAGACCGTCGTTATGCCCGGTGACCGCGTGAGCAAGGTGGTCTCGGTGAAAAACTCCGGCACTTCCGACGGGCTGGTGCGGGTCAGGCTGGAGAGCGTCTGGACCGATTCGGGAGAGGAGACCGCGGACGGGCAATTCACTTTTGACGTAAATAAAGAGAACTGGCTGTTCGACGCCGATACGGGGTATTATTACTATCTGGGCGTATTGGCGCCGGGAGCCACAACTGAACCGCTGCTGAACTCATTCAGCGTCAGCGGCCCGGATATGAATAATTTCTACTCTTACCGCCCCGGAAGCATACTGGTTACGATGGAAATGGTACAGGCTGCTGCGGAAGGCATTTCGCTGTGGGACAGATCCAATTCCGACCTGGGCATAGAATATCCGGAGCGTTCCGGATACAGCCCGGAAGATGATACCGGCGTGGCATTCGAAGGACCGGAAGGCGGCTTCTCATTCGGGGACAACGGCGATCTGTTCGCCTCGTTCAAAAATATCCTGCCCGGCCAGACGGTGATCCAGAAGATCAATATAGGCAGTCGGCACGGTGAGACCACGGAGATCTTTTTGAGGGCAACGTCAGCCGGCGGCGGCCCGCTTTCTTCCGAAACGGAAGCGCTGCTTACGGAATTGCTGACTAAATATACGGAGCTCAAGGTAAGCGTTGGCGGCGAGCTGGTTTACCGCGGGCCGGTGTGGCAGGAAAACGGCAGCGAAAAGCGCGCGTCGCAGGATCCTGATGCGTCCGGACTGTATGAGAACGGGATCAGTCTAGGACGGTTTTACAACGGCGACGGGTTGCCGGTGACCGTGGAACTGGAACTGAGCCGCGACGCGGGCAATGAATTTCAGAGCCTCGCGGGAGAGGTGGACTGGGTATTCTCAGCGAGCGGCGCCGAACGGCCGCAGGTCCCGCAGACAGGGGACAATAGCAACAGAATATACATTATTGTTATGATCGTGGCGGGAGCGGCCTGCCTGGCATTGATGGCGGCGAGAGCGATTGCCCACCGCGGAATGCGCGGCGGCGGTCAGCGGAAGGGTGTGCGTTTTATTGCGCCTGCATTGTCCGCACTGCTGCTTTCGGCGGCAATACTTGCCGTGGCGGCAAGGCTGACCGGCGGCACGTCCGCGTTTATGACCGATGCGGAAACCGGTGAAAATTCGGTAAAAATGGGTGAACTGTCCATTGAACTTAGCGAGCCCTCGTTCGTGCCGGATCGGGTGCTGCAGCCCCGCGAAACGGTGGAAAAAGATCCGCAGGTGACGAATACCGGCAGCGTTCCGGCACTGGTATATCTGAAGGTGGCCATACCGTTAAAGAATGTGAAGACTGTATCGCATGAAACGAAAGAGATCCTGCCCGCGGAACTGCATGAGCTGTTTTCGTTTGAGGCATCGGAAGCGTGGGCGCTGGTCGGGCGGTATAATTACGCCGAACCGACCGGACGGCATGACGCAATTTATGTGTACGGGTACCGCGATGTGCTGGCGCCCGGAGCGACAACGCCGCCGCTGTTTGAGACCGTCACGTTTTTGAATATTCTGGAAGGTGAACTGCCGGGCGGCGCGGGTGCCGTTATCGGCCTGGACGCGTACGGACTGCAGAGCGAGCATATTGCCGAAGCGGGGGATATCGACGCACGGCTGCAATACGGATACGACCGTTTTTTTAAGAGGTGATCTGAATGAGACAACACGGAAAAGCAGTAAGAGTAATAAGAATCGTTATATTGACCGTTTTGATCGCCGCGGCGGCGGCAGGTACCGGCGCGACGCTGGCGTATCTGACGGACAGCGACAGGGCGGACAACCCGTTTACTGTGGGGGAAACAGAGATCGAGATCCGCGAGACGTTTTCTCCGGACGGCGACGTGCCGGAACCGGGAGAGGGGATCCCGAAAGTGGTACGCATAGTCAACACCGGCGAGCTCACCTGCCTCATACGCGTACGTTTGCTGTTCGAGGATGATACACTGGAAAAAGTTGTGGAACCGTTTGTGACCGGACATGGTTGGGAAGCCCGCGCGGATGGTTTTTATTACTATATTTATCCGGTGAGACCCGGCGGCAGCACGGTCCCGCTGATCGAAGAAGTACGGATACGGAGCGTATTTGAAAACGGCGGGGACGTCGGCAGCAATGATCTTAAAAAGATCAGTTCGGGCATAATCGTATATTCGGAGGTGATCGGTTATCGCGGCGATCCGGCGCTGCCCTGCACGGCGGCGGAACTGGAGGCGCTGTGGGGAGAATTCTGATCTTATCCGCTGCGTTTTGACGCGATACGAAGCACGGTTTCTACGATAATTATTGACAGCAGAAAGGAAAATATAATAAAATACACCCTGCGCCGTTTGCGGCACCGTACCGGAAAGGCAAGGTATCGCAGACGGGAGCGGAGAAACTAAAAGTTGACAGAAATCGCGGTATTACGGTCGAAATGAGGCTCTGGCATGCTTGAATTATACGGAATTAAGAAAAACTACCCGGTCGGGGACGGCGTGGTCGAAGCGCTTAAGGGTATTGACCTTCGCTTTGACGAAAAAGGGTTCGCGGCGGTGCTGGGACCTTCGGGCTGCGGCAAGACTACGCTGCTCAATATTATCGGCGGGCTGGATCACTATTCCGAAGGAGATCTGGTGATAAACGGCCGTTCTACCAAAGAGTACAAAGACCGCGAATGGGACGCATACCGCAACCATTCCATCGGATTCGTTTTCCAAACGTATAACCTCATACCGCACCAGACGGTGCTGAGCAATGTTGAACTGGCTCTTACGCTTGCGGGCGTGTCGAAGGCAGAACGCCGCGAGGCGGCGAAACGCGCGCTGGAAGAAGTGGGGCTGGGCAGCCAGCTTAAAAAGAAACCCGCACAGATGTCCGGCGGACAAATGCAGCGTGTCGCCATCGCGCGGGCGCTGGTCAACGATCCGGACATCATTCTCGCCGATGAACCCACCGGTGCGCTGGATACCGAGACCAGCGTGCAGATCATGGAGATACTGCGCAAAGTTTCCGAAAAGCACCTGGTAGTGATGGTAACGCATAACCGCGAACTGGCGGAAACGTATGCTACCCGTATTATTCAGATGCTGGACGGCCGCATCGTCAGCGATTCGGTAAACGAATCCGCTGCCCGTGAGCCCGCCGAAGTCGGAGTGACTGCCCCGGACGCAGCACGCGCTGCGCAGTCCGCGGACAATGCGCGTCCCGCGCGCCGCAAGAAAAAACCTTCAATGTCGGTGTTCACCGCGCTGATGCTTTCGCTCAACAATCTGCTGACAAAGAAGGGGCGGACGATATTGACGTCGTTCGCGGGCAGCATCGGTATCATCGGCATTGCACTGATCTATTCGGTGTCATCGGGCACCAACCGGTATATTGACCACATACAGGAAGATACGCTGTCTTCGTATCCGATCGTGATCGAGAGCAAACATACGGATATAAGCGAGCTGCTTAAAAGCATTTCCGGCAGCCGTGAAGGCAATCACGATCACGAAAACGATGCCGTTTACCAGCGCGTGTCCATGTACAACATGGTCAATACCATTAACAACATGAACATCACCGAAAACGATCTGGGTTCCTTCAAAAAATATCTGGACCGTGAGATGGCTGATCCGGGCAGCAAATACCGCAGCAGCATTTCCGGACTCAGGTACTCGTATGACGTGGAAGTGCTGGCGTATACAAAGAATATCGAGAACAACATTGTCCGTTCGGATACGGCCGAACTGATGACCCGCGTTATGACAAAATTCTGGGGCACAGATCTGACTTCCGCACCGGGACGCACCTCGAATCAGTCGTTTTCTATGCTGTTTTCAGGTTCAAACAACTCCGGAATGTGGGAGGAGATGCTGCCGGGTCTGAACGGAGAGCCGGTGAGCAGCATAATCCTGAGCCAGTACGATCTGGTCTACGGCAGCTGGCCGTCAGAAAAAGACGAAGTCGTCCTTGTCCTTGACAGAAGCAACGAATTGTCGGATCTGGTGCTGTACGCGCTGGGTGTAAAAACGAGTAAGGAGATCGACGATACCATTGACGCCGCCTTTGCGGGCGAACAGCTGGATACGGAACTTAAAAAATGGTCGTACGAAGAACTGTGCGGCCGCGAGTTCAGAGTAATACTGAATTCGGACTGCTTCATTCGGGATGAAAGCGGCAACGGCCGTTTCAGCGACATAAGGAACACCGATGCCGGATTGCGGTTCCTTTACAATAACGGTCTGCCGGTAAAAATCTGCGGTATAATAAAGCCTTCCGAGAACACTTCTTCGCCGATGCTCAGAGGAGAGATCGGCTATACATACATGCTGACCGACTACATTATCAGCAAGACCGCCGGATCTCCGGTCGCGGAAGCGCAGCTCAAAACGCCCGGTACGGATATATTCACCGGGCTGCCGTTTGAAAACAATATCGCGGTGCTCTCTGATGCCGAAAAAGCTGCTGCGCTCCGGACTTATATCGACGAACTGGACACCGCCGGCAAGGCAGCCACATACGTACGTATCGTAAGCACGCCCACGGAGGAACAGATCTCCGGCATGATCGAGGCGGCAATGGCGGGCATGAGCCGCGAAATAATGGAAGAGGCGCTGATCAGCGGCGCAGCGGCGCAGGCCGGAATGAGCGAGGCGGAAATACGTAAATACCTCGACTCAATGTCCGACGAAGACATATTCGAGCTGATCCGTACGCTGATGACCGAGCGCGTAAAGACCGAGTTCGCGCAGGCGGCCACGACGCGTCTCAAAGGCATGACCGATGAAGAACTGGCGGGCGAACTTGAGCTGATGATGCCGGTGCTTTCTGACGCGCAGGCGGCAATGCTGTACGAGACCGCGCTGGAATTCTCCGATACGACGCTCGAAGACAATCTCAAAGCTATAGGCAGCGTCGACAAAGACGTTCCTTCCAGCGTGAGCATCTACACCTCCACGTTCGCCGGCAAAGACAAGATCAAAGAAATGATCAACAAATACAACGACAGCGTGGAAGAGTACTCCGTTATCAACTACACCGACGCGGTCGGTATTCTGATGAGTTCGATCACGACGATCATCAACAGCATCTCCTTCGTGCTCATCGCGTTTGTGGCAATATCGCTGATCGTGTCATCTATCATGATCGGTGTCATTACACTGATCTCCGTGCAGGAACGCACGAAAGAGATAGGTATACTGAGATCGCTGGGTGCGTCCAAGCGGAACGTTGCCGGCATGTTCCTGGCGGAAACGGTGATAATAGGATTTATATCCGGCGTGCTGGGCGTGACGGTGAGCTGGCTGCTGATATTGCCGCTCAACGCCATTATCCACCATTTGACCAAAATGACGGCGCTGAGCGCGTTCCTGCCGTTCGGCGCGGCGCTGGTGCTGATCCTGATCAGTATGGTGCTTACTGCTATTGCCGGATTGATTCCTTCGGGCAGCGCCGCACGGAAAGACCCGGTGGAGGCGCTCAGAACAGAGTAAGCAAAACGGCGCGGCGGCGCAGGAATTGCGGCCCGACGAAGACGGCCGTCAGGGCAAAACCGCGGACTGCCCGGTCAGATCGCGAAAAAAGTGGTTGCAATCTGCGTTGCCGCGGTGGTATAATGTAATCTGCTGTACTTCCCGCCTGAGCCGGCCGGCGCGGCGGAGCAGGGCAGCGTAGATCCAATAGACAGGCGTAAGCTGTAATATACGGTGGAAGCTTTATGTGAAAGAAGGTGACAGGGAATGAAAGAAGGTATTCATCCTAAGTTTTTCGAGACGACTGCAAAGTGCGCATGCGGCGAGACGTTCACTACGTACTCTACGAAGAAGGATATCACAGTTGAAATCTGTTCGAAGTGCCATCCTTACTACACAGGTAAGCAGAAGTTGGTAGATACCGGCGGTCGTGTTGACAAGTTCAACAAGAGGTACGGTCTGTAATTTAGTCATTCAGCAGAAAGACGGGTTCGTTCGGTTGAAGACCGATGTTTATGCAGGCCTTTACGGGAACGAGTATTAAGGCTTGCCGAAAAGGCAGGCTTTTTTACTGTGAACGCATGCCGCGGGGCCGCGTACACGCGCCGCATCGCCGGGGAAACCGCACGCAGCACACAAACGGAGTGTTATTAATATGCAAGTTAAAACAAATGAAATCAAGACAAACCTGATCGGTCTGGAGATCGAGTCCACGCCCGACGTCATCGAAGAAGGTCTGGAATACGCGTTCCGGAAACATAAGAACGAGTTCCGCATCAACGGCTTCCGCCCGGGCAAAGCTCCCCGCAAAGTGGTCGAGCAGGTGTACGGCCAGAGCGTGCTGTACAACGACGCGGCGGATTACGTGATCAATAAAGAATACGGCGCCGCGCTGGACGAACTCAAACTGGACGTGGTGTCGATGCCGCAGAACGTGTCTCTCAAGGAATTCTCTGCTGAGA
This sequence comes from uncultured Ruminococcus sp., assembly GCA_902782885.1. Classification (GTDB taxonomy): domain Bacteria; phylum Bacillota; class Clostridia; order UBA1212; family UBA1255; genus UBA1255. The sequence continues at coordinate 11,174 of CACZOW010000278.1, forward strand.
AAGCCGTGTTCACGCTGGAAGTCTACGTGCGGCCGCAGGTCACGCTGGGTCAGTACCGCGGACTGGAAGTCACGAAAGTTGACGTCGCGGTGACCGATGAAGACGTCGACAAGGCATTGAAGGCGGAAGCGGAAAAGAACGCGCGCATGATCAGCGTTGACGACAGACCGGCACAGATGGGCGACACCGTTAAACTGGATTTCGAGGGTTTTGCGGACGGCGTTGCCTTCGACGGCGGCAAAGGCGAGAACTATTCGCTGGAGCTGGGTTCCGGCAGCTTTATCCCCGGGTTTGAGGAGCAGCTGGTGGGCGCCGAGATCGGCCAGGATATCGAAGTCAACGTTACTTTCCCCGAAGAATACCAGGAGAAGTCCCTGGCGGGCAAACCCGCGCTGTTCAAGTGCAAGATCAACGAGATCAAGGTCAAGGAGCTTCCCGAGATCAACGACGAATTTGCTTCCGACGTGAGCGAGTTCGAGACGCTGGACGAATACAAAGCGGATCTGCGCAAGAAACTCGAAGACCGCAAGGCGAAGCAGGCGGAGGATGCGTACCGCGAAGAAGCGATGCGCAAGGCCATCGAGGCCGCCACGATCGAGATCCCCGAGCCGATGATCGAGAGCGAGCAGGATCAGGAAGTCAGCCGCATGGAAGAGCAGCTCAAATCCTACGGCATGAAGCTGGAGCAGTACTGCAAGTACATGGGCGTGACCGAGGCGGAGTACCGCAGCAACATCCGTCCGCAGGCGGAGATCAACGTGCGCCGCGACCTGGTCATGGACGCCATTGCCGCCGAAGAGCAGCTTGACGCCACTGAGGAAGAGATCGACAAAGAGTACGCTGCCGCCGCAGAGTACATGCACATGCCCGTGGAGAAGGTCAAAGAGCTCTATGCCGGCAGCAGAGAAGGCATTGTCCGCGACATCAAGCGCAGGAAAGCCGTCGAACTGATCACGAACGCGGTCGTCACCGTGGAAAAACCCGCGGAAGCCGAAGCTCCGGCCGCCGAAGCTGAAGCGACGTCCGCCGATGCGTAATAAAAAACGCGTCTAACAATAGGTTATTACGAATTGAACTGATGGAAAGTTGCACGGCATGTTGTCCCCGGCTTTCCATCATTTTGACAGCGCCGGAGGGCGCAGGGAGGTTTTTGTTATGGCATATGTTCCGATTGTAGTTGAACAGACGAGCCGCGGAGAGCGCTCGTACGATATCTTTTCACGGTTGCTGAACGACCGCATCGTGATGCTCAGCGACGAAGTCAACGACGTCACTGCGAGCCTCGTTGTCGCCCAGCTGCTGTTCCTTGAGTCCGAGAATCCGGACAAGGACATCCAGCTCTACATCAACAGCCCCGGCGGCTCCGTGACAGCCGGCATGGCGATATACGACACGATGCAGTTCATCAAGTGCGACGTATCCACCATCTGCGTCGGCATGGCCGCCAGCATGGGCGCCGTGCTCCTGGCCGCGGGCGCGAAGGGCAAACGTTTTGCGCTGCCCAACAGCGAGATCATGATCCATCAGCCTCTGGGCGGCTTCCAGGGCCAGGCATCGGATATGCAGATCCACACGGACCACATTATCCGCACCCGCAAAAAGCTCAACCAGATCCTCAGCGACAGCACCGGCAAGCCCATCGAAGTCATCGAGAAAGACACCGACCGCGACAATTTCCTTACCGCGGAGCAGGCGCTGGAATACGGGCTGATCGATAAAGTCATGACGCACAGAGCCTGATGCCTCCGGCAGAAAGGGACTTTTATGGCAAGCAAGAATAAAGACGGTGTGCGCTGCTCCTTCTGCGGCAAGGGCGAAGGGCAGGTCAAACGCATCATTGCCGGACCGGGCGTGTTCATATGCAGCGATTGCATCGATCTGTGCTGCGAGATCCTCAGCGAAGAGGAAGACGGCGCGGACGAAGGCGCGGTGCTGGCGGAGACGTTCGGCGAGGACGGCGTTTCGCTGCTCAAACCCGCCGAGATAAAGGCGGCGCTGGACGAATACGTGATCGGTCAGGACGAGGCTAAAAAGGCGCTGGCGGTGGCAGTTTACAACCACTACAAACGCATCCTTACCCTGGGCGGCGGGCGCGACGACGACGGCGGCAAAAAAGCCGGCGAAAAGCGCGCGGACAACGACTGCGAGATCCAGAAGTCCAACGTGCTCCTGATCGGACCCACCGGCGTGGGCAAAACGTATCTTGCGCAGACGCTGGCAAAGATCCTCAATGTGCCGTTTGCCATTTCCGACGCCACGACGCTGACCGAAGCCGGTTACGTGGGCGAAGACGTGGAAAACATACTGCTCCGGCTGATCCAGGCGGCGGATTACGACGTTGCCCGCGCGGAACTGGGCATAGTGTTCGTGGACGAGATCGATAAGATCTCCAAAAAAAGCGACAGCCCGTCCATAACCCGCGACGTGAGCGGCGAAGGCGTGCAGCAGAGCCTGCTGAAGATACTGGAGGGCACCATTGCCTCCGTACCTCCTCAGGGCGGCCGCAAGCACCCGCAGCAGGAATACATCAAGATCGATACCACCAATATACTGTTCATCTGCTCCGGAGCCTTTGACGGGCTGCCGAAGATCATTGACCGCCGCATCGGCAAGAACACCATCGGATTCTCCGGAACGGTGCACAGCCAGCAGACGCTCAATGTTGACAACCTGCTCGCCAAAGTCGAACCCCAGGATCTTCTGAAGTTCGGCCTGATACCCGAATTTATCGGCAGAGTGCCGGCGATCGTCACGCTGAACGCGCTGGACGAAGACATGCTGTGCCGCATCATGACCGAGCCCCGGAACGCCATCGTGAAACAGTATCAGAAACTGCTGGAATACGACGGTGTGGAGCTGACCTTCGAGCCCGAAGCGGTGCATGCCATCGCCCGGATCGCGCTGGAGCGCGGTACCGGCGCCCGCGGCCTGCGGTCCATCGTGGAGAAGGCAATGCAGGAAGTAATGTTCAACATTCCGTCAATGAATGACGTGGAACGCTGCGTGGTCACCGAGGGCACGATCGTCAACGGCGAACAGCCAAAACTTTTCTATCGGGGCGATGACGGGAAGGCGCAGTCTAAGCCTGCCCGCAAAGGACGCCGCACATCCAAGCCGGAAGAGGCCGCGGAAGCGGATGGCAACGACGGCAGCGGCGGATCCGAAGAATGAGCATCATTACACTGGGAATCGAATCGAGCTGTGATGAGACGTCCGCCGCGGTAGTGGCGGACGGCAGGATCGTATTGTCCGACGTGATCGCGTCGTCGCTGGAATTTCACAAACTCTACGGCGGCGTGGTGCCGGAAATTGCCTCCCGGAAGCACCTGGAAGTGATCGATTCGGTAATTGACCGCGCGCTCACCGAGGCGGGCGTGGCCGCCGGAGATATTGACGTCATCGGCGTGACGCGGGGCCCGGGACTGATCGGAGCGCTGCTGGTGGGCGTTGCCGCCGCCAAGACCCTGGCGTACGCCTGGGATAAGCCGCTGGTACCCGTGCATCATCTCGAAGGCCATATCAGCGCCAATTTTCTGGAAGCGCCCGAACTGGAACCGCCTTTCGTATGCCTCGTGGTGTCCGGCGGGCACAGCCATATCGTGCGCGTAGAGGATTACGGCAAATTCCGCATCCTGGGCCGCACGCGGGATGACGCGGCGGGAGAGGCCTTCGACAAGATCGCCCGGGCGCTGGGGCTGGGTTATCCCGGCGGGCCCGAGATCGACCGGCAGGCGAAAAACGGCGATCCGCACGCCATTAAATTTCCCGAAACGCATTTTCCGGGCAGTTTTGATTTCAGTTTCAGCGGCATCAAGACCGCGGTGCTGAATTACCTCAATAATACCAGGGCCAAAGGCGGCGATATCGTCATTCCGGACGTGTGCGCCTCGTTCCAGCAGGCGGTCGTGGACGTGCTCAGCGGCAATCTGATCGCCGCCGCGCGCTCTCTCGGCGAGCGGAAAGTGGTGCTGGCGGGGGGCGTTGCCGCCAACTCCGCGCTGAAGGCCGCGGTCAACGCCAAAGCCGCCAAAGCCGGCATGAAAGTGTATTGCCCCCGGCCGCTCCTGTGCACGGACAACGGCGCCATGATCGCCTCCGCCGCGCACTACGCCTGGCTCGGAGGGCGCGAATCCGGTGCGGATATGAACGCCGTTGCCAACTGGGACCTCGAGGAGCTGTGAGACCGTGAAAAAGATCTTCCTGACCGCGGCGATCGTGCTGCTCGCCGCGGCGGCCGCTCTGACCGCACTGATACCGTTTTCCCGCGAAGTCCGGTACCGCCGGGCGGTGTCCTTCATGGATCCGAAGCGTTTTAATTCCGAGCGTTCCGAAAACAGCAAAGCAAATTATGAAAAAATTCCCGAACTCACCGCGGACCCGGAGTATCAGGTGTACAATTTACTGAAAGTCGCGTTTTCGCAGTTGGGGTATCAGGAAGGCTCGCTGGACGGGCACGGCTACAAGCCGGATTCGCCGCAGCCCAATTCCGAGTATGAAGGCGGCCTGACCAAGTAC
>CACZOW010000279.1 GCA_902782885.1 uncultured Ruminococcus sp.
AGCATGGCGCTGCTCCAGAACGAAGTCAACGCCGTTGCCGAAGGCCGCTATAACGCCTGAGCCGATACGCTTTTGTCCGAACGCTCCCTGCCGGAATGACTGGTTTTCAGGCTTTTAAAGGCCGCATAAAAGCGTTCTTTCAGGATCGCGGAAAAGTAATAAGAACGGCAGTCCTGCTGGCCGTGGGGGCAGGGTACTACGTACTCTACCGCCTGACCGGGCTGGGACTGCCGTGTGTTTTTCATAAGATCACCGGGCTTTATTGTCCGGGCTGCGGCGTGACCCGTATGGTCGTGGATCTGTCGCGGCTGCGTTTTACGAAGGCGTTTTCGGACAACGCTGTTCTTTTTATTTTATTGCCCGTCTGGCTGGCGGCAATGCTCATCCTGCTGTTCCGCAGGGACAGCAAGCGTCTCGAAGAAACGCGTACTTTTAAGATATTGTCAATAGTTTCACTGATCCTGCTGATCGTGTTCGGCGTCCTGCGCAACCTGCCCGCCTTCCGGTTTCTGAGACCGTGAAAGCCTGGCTTTAAGCGTTCCTGCGCGCTGCTCCAGAATCCCTTTGAATTCCTTAAGACGCTCTTCCAGCGCTGCTCCGTCGCGCCGGAAAGGAAGCATGAACGGCACCTTTTCCCGCAGTTTCCTGCTGCGTTCGCGCAGCTCCAGCTTCAGTTGTTCGAAGCGCACTATCACGCCGCTCTCGCGGGCAAACTTTCTTACTTTTGCCACGATCTGCGCCGAGCGCACCAGATCGATCAGGAATATCCCGTAAAACATCCCGATGAAAAATGAGAACAGAAGATGGTCGGAAAGCCAGCGCACGAGCCGCATTGCCCCCGGATGGAGCAGAAAATAGTAGACGGCGCCCAGCACCGCCCAGAAAAATGAGAACAGGGGACAGATCACTCCCTGTATATTGCCCTTCTGCCCGCGGTAATCCCACAGCCTCAGATCGAAGAACTTCAGCAGCGCGATGCCGCCTATATACTCGATGACGGTCATGCAAAGCGCCATCAGCAGAAACAGCGTTCCGCGGCGCAGCAGCGCGCCGGAGAACGGGATAAATGCTTCCAGGTACGTGAGCAGATACAGTACTACTACGCCGGTACCGTATATCGGCAGGTAGGGACCCGCGCAGAAACCGGGGTTCATCCACCGGTGCTCCGGGTTTCCGGAAGAGAAAAATTTACGGAAAAACACTTCCAGCACCCAGCCGGCCACCGAACCGGCGGCGAAAAGGAATGCCAGATCAAGTGCGAACATTCGTCTTTCCTCCGGTCACAGACTGTATATTCCCGCGTCTGCGCGGCCGCGGCGTATCCAGGCGCCGCAGGTGAAATCGGGCACCGGCACCGGAGTGCTGCCCATGGCGATGGACTGCTCGGACAATGCCGTGACCACCATCCACGAAGCCATATCGTAAACGTCGATAGGCAGCGCAAGGCCGTTCCGCAGGCTGTGGATCAGCGCCGACAGGACCAGGTAATCCATGCCGTCGTGGCCGCCGACGACTCCGTTTTTAATGAACTGCTTCCACAGTTCCGGCTCAAATTCGTCGTAATAAAGCGAGATATCGTCCCAGTTGTGCGCCCAGCAGGTGGAAACGGTGCGGCCTTCGATGTTGACGCCGTGCTTGTCCTCCGACCAGATGCCCTTCGTACCCTGCAGTCTTCCGCCGCGGGAATACGGCCGGGGCAGGGTGGTATCGTGAGTGAGCAGGATCGTCTCGCCGCGGGCGCATTTGATCATCGTGTTGACCACGTCGCCCTGCGTGAAGCGGAAGTCCGCGTTTTCGAAATCTTTGCCGCGGTGGCTCTCGATCCAGCTGTTGAGGCCGCGCGCCTTGGAAGACATGGCGGTCAGCGTGAGCATGCGGTTGCCGCGGTTGATATCCAGCCATTTGGCGATGGGCCCCAGCTCGTGTGTGGGGTAGATCTCGCCGTTGCGGTGCATATATTCATCCAGCCGGTAATGGCGGTTCTCGTGTCCCAGCGATACTTCGTCGCGCAGGTCGTGCTGATAGCCGCCTTCCGCGTGCACCAGCTCGCCGAACAGTCCTTTGCGGGCCATGTTCAGCACCGTCATCTCGTCGCGGCCGTAGCAGCAGTTTTCCAGCAGCATCACGGGGGTCTTCGTGCGCTCGTACGTGCGCACAAGTTCCCAGCACTGTTCCGGATCGTATGCGCCGCCCACTTCGGAGGCGACGGGTTTTCCGGCGTTCATGGCGTCGATGCAGATCGGGATGTGCGAATGCCAGGATGACGAAACGATCAGGCAGTCGACGTCGCCGCGGTTCAGCAGCTCGGTGTAGTCAACGGTCTTGAAAGGCCGTACGCCGCGCTTCTCATATACCATATTTGCGGCCTGCTCCGCCCGGTCGGGGTAAACGTCGCACACGGCGGTGACGTTTACGTCCGGCATTGTGTCAAGCACGGTGGCAACGAGCCACGGGCCGCGCTGTCCGAATCCGATGAAGCCCAGATTGAATTTGTCCGGTACGTTTTTTGCCATATGGATCACTCCTCTGCGGCTTAACGCCTGCCGCGCGCCGTGAAACGGGATTATTTTTTATTGTCAGCGGCGATCTTGTCGTCGTCCGTGACGAGCTTTTTAACGTCGCGGACGGCCCAGTTTTTGACCTCCATCAGCGTGCGGTCAATGGAAGACTCGATGGTGATGTTGTCGTCCTTAATGTTCACGATCTTGCCGCAGATGCCGCCGATGGTAGTGATCTCGTCGCCCAGCATCAGGCTGGAGCGCAGTTCCTCCTCCTGCTGCTTGCGCTTTTTCTGCGGTCTGAACAGCAGGAAGTATCCGATCAGGATGAAGATCGCGATATATATGATGATGGGCAGCCAGGTCATGAACGCGTTGGGCTGTTTGGCCGCGGGTGCCTCAGTGGCGGTCGGCGCGGCGGTACCCTCTTCGCCCGCAAACGCGGCGATCGGCCCCGACACGCACAGCAGCGCGGCGGAAAGGCCCAGTTCCAGTTTGAGCAG
>CACZOW010000280.1 GCA_902782885.1 uncultured Ruminococcus sp.
AACGAAAGGCCGGGGCTCCGTGTCAACAACTAACTATTCTTTGATCCGCGAATCGATTGTCCGCGTTATCAGCCCAGCTCGGCGAAGTACTTGATCGTACGCACCATCTGGCTGGTGTAGGAGTTCTCGTTGTCGTACCAGGAAACGACCTGCACCTGATAGGTGTCGTCGTCGATCTTCGCGACCATCGTCTGGGTGGCGTCGAAGATGGAGCCGTAGCGGCTGCCGATGATGTCGGAAGAAACGATCTCGTCTTCGTTGTACCCGAAGGACTCGGTGGCAGCAGCCTTCATAGCGGCGTTGATGCCCTCTTTGGTGATGTCCTTGCCCTTAACGACGGCAACAAGGATCGTGGTGGAACCGGTGATGACCGGAACTCTCTGTGCGGAGCCGATCAGTTTGCCGTTCAGTTCGGGGATGACCAGACCGATAGCCTTGGCGGCGCCGGTGGAGTTCGGAACGATGTTCGCGGCCGCGGCTCTGGATCTTCTCAGGTCGCCCTTTCTCTGGGGACCGTCGAGAGGCATCTGGTCGCCGGTGTACGCGTGCACGGTCGTCATGATACCGCTCTGGATCGGAGCGTAATCATTGAGCGCCTTGGCCATCGGGGCCAGGCAGTTCGTGGTGCAGGAAGCGGCGGAGATGATCTTGTCCTCGGGCGTGAGAATGTTGTGGTTAACGTTGTAAACGATGGTGGGCAGGTCGTTTCCGGCGGGAGCGGAAATAACGACTTTCTTCGCACCGGCGTCAATGTGCGCCTGCGCTTTAGCCTTGGACGTATAGAAACCGGTGCACTCGAGCACTACGTCAACATGCAGCTTCTTCCAGGGCAGATCCTTCGCGTCTTTTTCCGCGTAAATGGTGATCTTCTTGCCGTCAACAGTGATGGAATTCTCATCATAGGTGACCTCGTGGTCATAGCTTCTGTGAGCGGTGTCGTATTTGAGAAGGTGCGCCAGCATCTTGGGCGTGGTGAGGTCGTTGATCGCGACGACTTTGTACCCCTTAGCGCCGAACATCTGTCTGAAAGCAAGACGGCCGATTCGGCCGAAACCGTTAATAGCAACTCTTACAACTGCCATAAGTAAAACCTCCAATATTGTTTTTACGGTTGTCAATTATAATATTATACGCGAACAATTGCAACCGGAAAATTTTAATTACCTGCGAGGGCACGTTTTCACTTCAGCCCAAGAAAAAGCATCGCGCCGCTGCTTGACAATCCGCCCCGCGTATGGAACAATTATCCGGTCAGCACAGAGCGGGAGGCAGCACGGTGAAACGCGAGGCAAACGTAGGAAGATCGATCGGCAGAGCGGGGCAAAGAGGAGCGGCGCGCAAAGCATTGGCGCCGGCGGCCGCGCTGATCGGAGCCGTGATGTTGTCCGCGCTTCTTTTCCCGGCAGGCAGGAGGGCGATCGTCATGGCGGCGGAAAACACGGCGGAAACATCGAGCTCAAGTTGGGCGCTGAGGGACGGGCTGGGGCGCGTTGCCACCGAAAATTACAACGAATACCCGGAAAAGACCGACAAAAAAGTCGCCATTTTCTACCATTTGTGGCATAAAAATTTCACGCAGGCTTCGGTCAACCTGGACCGGGAAGCGCCGCGGAACGTGACGCGGATCCTGACCGGGCACCCGGAGGCGCTTAAGGACAGCTCGCTGTGGGGGCCGGAGATCAGCTACCATTACTGGGGCGAACCGCTGCTCGGGTATTACGACGCGGCCGTTGACGAATTCGTGCTGCGGGCGCACGCGCGGATGCTGTGCGACGCGGGCGTGGACGCGATATTTATTGACTACACCAACTTTTTCGGAAACAAGAGCGAAAACGCGTACACGAAGCCGCAGTTGACCCGCCTCCTGGACACGTTTGCGCAGATACGCGCGGAGGGCGGCCGCACGCCGCAGGTGGCAATGCTCCTTACCTGGGACGCCGCCAGCAACGGCAAAGCGACGATGTGCTTTTACGAAGATTTCTACACCGGCAAAAACGCGGAAAAATACGATGAATTATGGTTCCGCTGGAAGGGCAGACCGCTCATTCTGGGCCACGGCACCGTAAACGTGTCGTTCGAGGCCGCCGCGTACTTCACGTTCCGCGCGCCGCATCCGTTCTACACGCCCGTGACCGCGCCGGAAAGCTGGCCCTGGCTCTCGATATACCCGCAGCAGCCCGCGTATACGGCGGACGATCCGTGCGAGGCGGTGGCGGTGAGCGTTGCCCAGAACTGGTCAACGTCGCTGGATTTCATGAGCGCGGCCGATGCCGAAGGACGGTTCATTGCCCGCGGCCGCAGCTACACCGAGGGCGGCAATAACAAGCTGCTCACAGATCCGGTCAGCCCGGAATACGGCAGCGAATACGGCGCCAATTTCGCCCAGCAGTTCGAACGTGCCATCGCACTGGATCCGGAGCTGATATTTGTCACCGGCTGGAACGAATGGATCGCCGCCCGCTTTTTGACCATCCCCGACTGGGCGCGCTGCGCGCAGGATCCCGTGCCGCCGTTCGGCGGTTTCTGCGACGTGTTCTGCTCGGAATTCTCCCGGGATATCGAGCCCACCCGTGACGGCGGCCTTGACGACCATTTTTATAATCAGCTGGCGGAATACGTGCGCAAGTTCAAAGGTGTGACGCCGCAGGCCCGCGGCGGGGCGCGGGAGATCGACATTGACGGATCGCTCTCGCAGTGGGAGGACGTCGGCCCCGCGTATACGGACGGAGCGGGGAAATTGACCGCCCGCAGCGCCCGGGGCATAGGCAGCC
>CACZOW010000281.1 GCA_902782885.1 uncultured Ruminococcus sp.
AAAGTACTGCACCGTTGTCAATTTATTTTCACCAGGAAAATAAGGGCCAGGAAAATAAGCCGACATTTACTATAGCACTCCACTCGACATTTACCACAGAAAGTAGTATAATTAATAATGTGTCAAACTACCATCGGAAGGCGGCTGGAAATTGGAGAGCTTTAACGGCATAGTCATCGAGGACGATCAGACGGTCGAGCAGCGCATTGACGTCAGGAATCTGCAGGTGTACGGCCGCGGCGTGTTCCGCGAGGACGTTGACGCCGATGAGATCGAAGTGTTCGGCAGCGCGCGTTTCAGGTCGTTCGTCAGCTGCGATCAGCTCAGCGTGCCCGGAGAGACGGTCATGCTGGACAGCCTGCTGGCGGAGTCGGTGCGCGTTGACGGCGTGCTGAACGTGTCGGGAAAGTTCCGCACCGAAGTCGCGGTGGTGGAAGGCATGATGAACACCCAGGGGCGGCTGCACGCGACCCGGCTGGTGGTGCGCAGCAGAGGCCGTCTGGAGGCCGCGGGCAATATAAAAGCCGAGCGCATCATCATTGACGGCGTTGCGTTCTCCGGCGCTACGTTCCGGGGGGACAACATCGAGATCACCTCGTGCGAGCAGTCCGAAATTGCCCGCGTCGTCGCCTCCGACATAAAAGTGACGTACAAGCCCCGGGGCGATGTACCCGGAATAAAAGCGGGGGAGTATTTGTTGTCCGCGTACAGCATCGAAACGCAGACCGCTGAAATCGAATATGTTGCGGCGGATTCGCTCGATTGCGACAGCGCGGTCATCGGCCCCGGCTGCCGGATCGGCGAGCTGACTTACAGAGACGGGCTGGAGATCGACCCCGGCGCCGTTGTTGAAAGGTTGAATAAAATATGAGTGCATCCGGTAACCGTTCCCGCGGAAAAAACGCCCGAACGGCGCAGATCAGGGAAATATTCAGAAAGCACCGGGTCGCGGTGATAATAACCGCGGCGGTGCTGGTATTGGCGCTGGCGACAGTCATATTCCTGCTGGCGAGAGGCGGACGCAAAGCGGCGGACAAGACCCTCGTTGACTGGAACTTCGCGGAAGGTATGGGCGATTTCTATACCGGCGCCTACTATGAGGGACGGACGGTGTACGAGATCGTTCCCGAAGGCCCCGACGGCAGCAATTGCGCCCGGATCACCAGCGATCAGGTCAACGACGCCCGCTTTATGGTCGACGTGCCGGTATTGCCCGAAACGTACTACAAGGTAACGGCCAAAGTGAAGACGCAGGGCGTGATATCGCCGAACAAGCAGGCGGGCGCCAATATCTCCTCGCTTTATTCATACGAGTACGCGGGCGGCTTCATCGGCGACAACGCCTGGACCGACGTCACCGTTTACGGACGCACCTCCAAAAATCAAAAGGCCGCCACCATATGCCTGCGGCTGGGCTTCTACAGCTGCGACACTTCCGGCATCGCCTGGTTTGATGACGTAAAAATCGAGCAGCTCTCCAAACTGCCCGCGGGGGCGAGCGCCATATCTTTCGAGCGCTCCATGCTGGACAACGCCGGCTCCAAAACGGGCAGCGCCACCGCTTCACAGAAGGACATAATGGCGCAGTACTATGACGCCATGAAGGTGGGACTCATCATCACCATCGTCGCGTTCGCGGGATTTGCGCTGATGTACCGGTACGGCGTGAAGCGCGACCGGGAGAGACTTGCCGGCATCGACAATACCGTTACGGTGCTGGTGCCCGTGGAGCGGGAGGAAGAGCCCCCGGAGGAAGACGAACTTACGCGAGATAATCCGCTGCTTTCGGAGGAGGGCGCGGACGCCGGAACGGATACTGCCCCGGACGCGGAGACCGCACCCGCCGAAAAGCCCGAACGCGAGTTCAAACCGTTCTTCCGCACGGAGATCGTGGGCTACAAGGGCGTCAATACTATTGCCGCCGTTATTATCGTGCTGGCCGTGGGGCTGCTGGTGCGCCTGATCGTGTCAGTGGCGGCGCCGCAGTGCAGCATTGACGTCAATCTGTTCAAGAGCTGGGGCCGGCATATAGTTGACGACGGCATCCCCAACTTCTACAGCAAGGCGTCTCAGTACAGCCTGGATTACCCGCCGCTGTATATGTATTTTCTTTGGTTCAACGCGCTCGTCGCAAAAATATTCCGCATCACCGATACCGCGGCCTTCACGCTTTTGGTGAAACTGCCGTCGATACTGGCGGATATCGCGCTGGGCTGGTTCATGTACGTATTCACGCGCAAAAAGTTCAGCAAAAACTGGACGATCTTCGCCGTGGCGCTCTGGGTGCTCAACCCGATATCGATACTGGATTCCGCCGCCTGGGGGCAGGTGGATTCGATGCTGGCGCTGCTGTGCGTGCTGATGGTGTACTTCATCGTAAAGGACAAATATGAGCTGGCCGCGCTGATGCTGGGGCTGGCAATAATCCTCAAGCCGCAGGGCTTCTTCATGCTGCCCATAATCGGATACGCGCTGGTGCGTAAATTCTTCAAAAACAAGTCGGTAAAGAATCTGCTCCTTACGCTCCGGTGCATCCTGATCGTGTCGGGAACGATGGCGCTGGTGGCGCTGCCTTTCGGCGTAAAGCAGGAGCCGGATTTCTTCACCTGGCTGTTCAATCTTTATGTGGGCACGGCGCAGGGCTACAAAGGCGCTACGGTCAATTCATACAATTTCTACTACGTTATCCGCCAGAACTGGACGGATGATTCAAAGATATTCTTCGGCAAACTGTCGTACTTCTGGTTCGGCATGATCGCCATCGTGGTGTCGTGCCTGATCGCCTGGGCGATATATCAGTTCACGAAGAAAGAGGAACCGGGGATGCCGTTCCTGATCTCCGCTTCCATGGTGTATATGGTGACGATGTTCGGTCCCCGCATGCACGAGCGCTACTTCTTCCCGTGCGCCGCGCTGCTGCTGGCCGCGGTCATCTTCTCGAACAACAAAATAATGCTCTGGCTGTACGGATTGCTCACCGGGGTCAATTTCCTCTCCGTGCTCTCCGTTATGATGGGGCTGGAGATCGGCGGCGAACTGAACCGCGCCGGTGCGACGACGGACATTTACGGCCAGTTCTACTGGGCCGCGCAGGAACCGCACCGCCGGGCGATCGCCATAATAAATCTCATCTGCTGTCTGGCGCTGCTGGTGTTCACGGTGCTGTACGCGTTCGGCTGGCTCGGGGCCGACAGCAAAAAACTCAGGATCTGGAAAACGGAGGACGAACAATGAAAGATACACACGGCAGGATACGCAAAACTGCGAAAAAAGGCGCGCTGCTGCTCGCCGCGGTCGTGCTTTTGTGTCTGGTATTGACCGGCTGCAGCGGGCTGAAAGTTAAGAACGCCTCATTTGAAAAGGGCAAAGGCGAGCTGATCGAAGGCTGGAGCATAAACAATTACGAGCGTTCGGCAGGGGACGATACCGCGCTGGCGCCGGTGATCGTTGACGGCGGCTACAGCGGCAGATGCGTAAAGCTGGACAACAACGTACGCAACGACGTTCGCGTTTACCAGAAGATCAAAGTCAGCAAAAACAGTTACTACCTGGTCAGCTGCATGGTGAAGATCGAAGGCGAGCTCGACGCGGAGCTTGCGGAAGGCGAGAAGGGCGCGGGGTTCAACATCTCCGCGATCCGCGCCTCCCAGCGCAGCGGCGCGCTGTACACTACCGGCGGCGAATGGCAGGAATATTCGGCATATATAAAGACGGGCAAAGAACAGACGTCTTCCGAGCTCAGCATCGGTGTGGGCGGCTACAGCGCGGAGTCGAAAGGCGTGGCGTATATTGACAACGTCACGGTCAAAAAAGTCTCCTCACTGCCGGACGGCGCCGCCGCGGTGAACGTGGAGATCGCCGACAGCAGTTCCGATAAAGGCGCGCCCAAGACCAGCATTTGGTTCAAGGCGCTGTTTCTGGCGTTGTCCGTCGCGCTGCTGGTGTTCGTGATCCTGGTGATCAAAAAACATGACGAAGAGCATTTTAAATTAAAGCAGCCCCTCGGAGAAGCGCCGGTGAAGCTCAGACGGCTGGACGTGATACTGATCTGCGCGCTCACGCTGGTGACCGGCGTGTGCTCGTTCTACAAGCTGGGCAACGCCCACGGCGCCGAGTCTTTCTGGAAGCCCGCGGACTACGGCGAGAGCGTTACCGTGGAGTTCGACGGCGTCAAAAAGGTGAGCCGCACCACGTACCTGCCCAATATTCCCGCCAGCGGCGCGGGCAGCTATTCCGTGGAATACGAGCAGACCGACGGCGCCGGGGACTACACGAAGGCATTCAGCTTCTCGCGCTCCGACACCGATCCGCCGGAGTTCTTCGAGTGGAAACTCAACAACACTTCATTCACCACCCGCCGTGTGCGCGTAACGTGCCAGATCAAGGGCCTGGCGCTCAACGAGATGGCGTTCTGGGAGAAAGTTGACAACAAATACGTGCAGATCCCGGTCAGGATCATTGACCGCGAGAACGTCAACAACACGGACAATGTTCCGGATAAGCTTTTCGACGAGCAGAAAGAAGCGCAGGCGTTCCGCACATACGAGAACGGCACGTATTTCGATGAGATATACTTCCCGCGCACGGCTTACGAGCATATCAACGGCCTGAATATTTACGAATGGACACATCCGCCGCTCGGCAAGACGCTGATATCCGTAGGTATCCGCATCTTCGGAATGAATCCCTTCGGCTGGCGTTTTACGGGCACGCTCATGGGCGTACTGCTGGTGCCCATCCTTTACCTGTTTGCGCTGAAACTGCTGAAACGGTCGAATTTCGCGTTCATCGCGGCGTTCCTGCTGGCGTTTGACTTTATGCGCACGGCGCAGACCAGATTGGCGACGATCGATACGTACTCGGTCTTCTTTACGGTACTTATGTACTACTTCATGTACGATTACTTCTCGAAGCGCTCGTACGACCTTAAGTTCTTCAAGTCGCTGCTGCCGCTTCTGTTATCCGGCATCTGCTTCGGACTGGGCGCGGCGTGCAAGTGGACGAGTATTTACTCCGGCGTCGGGCTGGCAATACTCTTCTTTGCGGCGAAGATCGCCGAAGCCGCGGACGTCAATACCGGCCGCGCGCGGGAACAGTCCGGCAAGGGCTGGTTCTTCAAAAACTTCCTGCCTACCTGCGGCGCCTGCGTCATCTTCTTCATATTGATACCGGCGGCGATCTATACGCTTTCCTACCTGCCGTACATGGCTTCCAACCCGGACAAGACCATCTGGAAGGTCATGCTGGACAACCAGAAGGCAATGTACAACTACCACTCCGGCCTGAATTCCACGCATCCGTACCAGTCGTCCTGGTATTCCTGGATCCTGGATCTGCGGCCGATATATTACTACTCCAGCGGCGACGCGGGCCTGCCGTCCGGGATACGCGCCTCGGTGGCGTCCTTCGGCAACCCGGCGGTTTGGTGGGTCGGCCTGGCCTGCCTGCCCGTGGCGGTCTACTTCACCTGGAAGCGCCGCGAACGCGGCATGCTGGTGGCCTTCATCGGCTACGCCTGCCAGCTGTTCCCGTGGATCCTGGTGACGCGCTGCACTTTCATTTACCACTACTTCACGTCAGTGCCGTTCCTGATCATCCTGCTGGTGTATGTGATCAAATGCCTGTACGAAGACAAGATAATCGGCAAGCCCACGATCTTCATCTACATGGGCATCGTGCTGCTGCTGTACATCCTGTTCTATCCGGTGCTGACGGCAATACCGGTGAAAGACTCATACATATCCGACCTGCGCTGGTTCAATTCGTGGTCGTTCTGACAATTTGACACTTTAGCGCGGATTTGCTATACTTCCGGCACGGATATTGACCGCAATTTGAGAGAAGGTGCAGATTTGGAGACTGAAAAGACTGACGGCATCGTATGCAGTGTCGTTGTCCCGCTATACAATGAAGAAGAGGTAATAGGCGAGAGCTATAAACGGCTCACGGCGGTGATGGAGGGCGAAGGCATCTCCTACGAACTGATTATGGTCAACGACGGCAGCCGCGACCGCACGGAGGAACTTGCCCGCGCCATCTGTACCGCGGACAAACGCGTGAAGCTGATCAATTTTGCCCGCAATTTCGGTCACCAGACCGCCATTACCGCCGGCATGGACGCGGCGGGGGGACAATGCGTGGTCGTTATTGACGCCGACCTCCAGGACCCGCCGGAAGTGATCCCGGAAATGCTGGCAAAGTGGCGCGAGGGCATCGACGTCGTATACGGCAAGCGCATCTCCCGCGAAGGCGAGACGTTCTTCAAAAAATTCACTGCCAAAACGTTCTATCGGACGCTCAATAAAATGACCGACGTGGACATCCCGGTGGATACCGGCGATTT
>CACZOW010000282.1 GCA_902782885.1 uncultured Ruminococcus sp.
CACCGCGGTCAGCATGCTTACGTCTTTATCCAGTGATTCGGC
This sequence comes from uncultured Ruminococcus sp., assembly GCA_902782885.1. Classification (GTDB taxonomy): domain Bacteria; phylum Bacillota; class Clostridia; order UBA1212; family UBA1255; genus UBA1255. Next base: position 43 of record CACZOW010000282.1, read on the forward strand.
GTACGGGGCGATCGGTTCCGCCATTGCCCGCAGCTGCCTGAACTCACTCAGCAGCGCCAAAAGTTTGAGGCGCAGGAAGCCGAGCAGCCATTTGCCGCAGGGCGTTTCCGCGAAATCATCGCTTTCATCCGCGCCGAAAGACGTGTACTCCGCTTCGCATTTATCGATCCATTCCTCAGGATATACCGCGGTCAGGGCGCCCTTCACGATACCAATCACCGCTTCGGCAACGCCGGCGTCCCTGAATATCGTGCCGTACACATCCATCAGGTTTTTGTATCTGTCCGGATCGGAGGCGCTGAACTTTTCACAGGCGCGCGCGGCAGCCTCTTCCAGCAGAACGGTTTGCTGCGCTTTGTCACATACGCTCCAGGATTCATCGATGCCGCTCTCCCGCACGTTTTCGGAAATCAGGTTTTTGCAGAAGCTGTCTATGGTGCCTATGCTGGCCCTGCGCAGTCGCACCTGCTGATCGTACACCCGCTTGACCGTCGCTTCATCCTTCGCCTGCTCGAGTACGTCGTCCATACGCTGGTAAAGGCGCGACCGCATTTCCTCCGCAGCGGCCTTCGTGTACGTTAGCACCAGCAGGTCGTCAACATTATACGGTTCCGGGCGTTCCATCACCTCGCGGATGATGCGTCTCACCAGCACCGCGGTCTTGCCCGAGCCCGCGCCGGCGGCAACGAGTATATCCGCACCTTCCGCGTCAATTGCCAGTTGTTGGTTAGTCGTCCACTCCATATCGCTCCACCGATGATCCCTGCCCGCGGCGCGCGTTCCGCCGCACCGTGTTATTATAGCCTCCGCAGCAGCGATGCCGCTTCGTGCCCCGCAAATACGGTAATATCCCGGCAATACCGGAGCATCGTCACCGGCCGCTCCGCATCCTCCGGCCCGGTCATGAACAGTTTCAGCCCCAGCGCGCGGTTCTTTCCGGCGCTTAGCAGCACCGTCCTGCGTGCGCGGGCAATGGTCATTATCCCCGGCACCGCCGCAAAAAGGTTGCTGTCCGGGTCGCCGGCAACGCCGTAATTTTCAATAGAGCCCGTGTCCCTGTTCATGAACGACACGCCGAATTTCTCAGTCTGGGTGACCACCGCGAGATCCAGCCCGCCGTTGTCCGCGATGGAACGCTCGTAATCCGCGGCAAACCGCTGCGGCGCGGAGGCGAAGCCTTCCGTGTTCGGGGTGTGGATATTGTCCTCCGGTACGGGCACGTAGCGCAGAAAGTTGTTGCGCAGCACTTCCATACACGTACCGGCGCCGGGACGCGCAAGCACTTCCTCCAGCAGGAAAACGTGCACGCACGACCAGTCGATGCCGTCTTTCATTGCCAGCGAACGGTATACGCCGGGCGCAGGCGTGCCGGTACACAGACCGAGCGTGAAACGGCCGTTGTCAACGATGCCCTTTATTATACAGCCAGCGATCATTTCGGACGCGCTCTCGCACAGGGCTCCGTAGTTTTCGGCGGCGACCAGCTGCAGATACGGTTCGTCTTCGCGCGCTCTTTTACTTAATACCAGTTCCATACATTTTCCGTTGAGCCGCCGCCCGCTTCAAGCTTCCAGCCGTCCGCTTCCGGGAATGAACGCCCGAGGTCGAACCAGCAGCCCGCGTACTTCTCCGCGCCGGTCTCGGCAGGCACGGTAATATACACTTCGCAGCCGGGTTCAAAAACGGCAAGAAGGACCAGGACGCTGCCTTCGGAGTCAACGCAGAGGTCGGCGATCAGATAGTGTTTTGCGTTGTCGTCTTCCGCGCCGGTCCTGCTGACTTTGAGCACCGTGCCGGGCTCCGGCGAATTCCGGTCAAAAGGTCCGAAGCTGTCAGGCAGCACCGCCACCGCATCCGCGTATACGCCCCACAGTCCGGCGTCAAAATTGCGCGCGCCGTTCGCAAAATACGCTGCCAGACCGAATTTTTTCAGCGCCTGCCCGTTCACGTTGCCGGCAATGTCGTTGCGCGCATAGCCTTCCGGCACGCGGAAACGCTCCGCCACCGTTACGGCGCCGCGGTCAATATATTTCGCCGGATATTTGCGGCTCATGTTTCCTTTATAGATAAGTACCGCGGTAAAATATATGATGGCAATGGCCAATACCGCGAAGATCACGATCGGCAGCCGCCGCTTCAGTTTGGCCTTCAGTTCGGGAGTCATCGTTTGAACCTCCGGAACGCGTCCAGCGGGTATGTTACGGTCCGGCCGTCTCCCGATATTTTGGAGAACGTGCCGTCCTCGTTGAGCCGGAACCATACGGTGTCGTTTTCCCGGTCCTTCAGGACGTAAGTTTCGGTGGAGGGGGTGTTGCCCTCGGCCAGCATGAAGACTTTATCGCCGGTGCTCTTATTGACCGCCACGTCCACCACGATGATGGCATGGCCGTCGGTGCCGCCGGTCTGGTCCGCGGTGATGATCAGGCAGTCGCCCACGCGCAGGTCCGCGGAACTGATCTCCATCATCTGATTTTTAAGGGAATATGTATTGGCGTAAAGGAATACGTTGTCCAGGTAGTACAGGAACGTGCTCAGGGACACGTCGCCGGGAGTGGCTTTGTCCGAGGCGTACCATTCGAGCGCGCGGCCGTTGGCTTTCACCCGCTTGCCCGTGGTCCAGGTGTCGAAATCCAGCTTAAATACCGGGGTGGTGAAGCAGTCGAAAGTGATGTATTCGTATTCGGAACGCTGATACCGGTATTCGGCGTACAGCCTTATAATGGCGTCCGCGCACTGCTGCAGGCCGTTCTTGCGGATGTCCTGATCGAACACGCCTTCCGTAGGCGCGTTGGGATTTTCGGTGCCGTCGGCAAGTTTAGCGGGCGTACCGTAGGAGCGCAGCGGATAGTTGCGCAGGAATTCGCCAAAAGAGCCGGGTTCCACGCTCATGCGTTCGTAGCCGGCGGGCGGATTGAAGCGGCTCGAGATCGTCATCTGCTCCGGATTTACCGGATTCACCGGCTCGGGGATCGCCGTGGGCAGTTCGTGGACCGACGGTCCCGGTCCCGGCGCCGCGGTGGCGTCCGGTTTGGGCCATTCACCGTTCGCGCTGTAATAATCCCGCTGTTCCTGATCCGGCCATTTGCCGTTTTCGATATAGAACTTAAACAAGTGCAGATTCAGGAAGATCGCCAGTGCGCCGACGACCAGCACCGCGGACAATATGACCACCAGCAGCAGTTTGCCGCTGCCGCTCTTTTTTCTCTTTCTGGTTTTTTCTTCGTCGTAATACATATGGCACCTCCGCCGACGCCCAAATCATGAAGCCCGGCCTTTACAGTCCTGGATATACCCATTTTTCACCGTTTTCGGAAGACGGATCGCTGCCTTCTTCGCTGCCTTCTTCGCTGCCACCGGCGCTCCCGCCGTCCGGCTCACCGGCGGCATCCGGGGCGTTGTCCGCGCCATCGCCGGCGCCGGCATTGTCCCGTGACCGGTCCGCCTTGGGGTTGTCGATCATATATTTTTTAAGTATCGGATATACGTAGAACGTGTGCAGGAACGCCGTAAATGCCAGCCCGATGATCGCGTACAGCAGCAGCGACACGATGAAGGCAAAATAGCCGTTGATCACCAGCAGCGGCAGCAGCACCATTGCCGCGGTCAATAAAATGATCCCCAGATTCGGCAGCCATTTGATCAGCGCGAAGATCGCGGCATTTTTGTACAGCTGCTTCAGCGAGAGCCGGAACGTGACGATCATGGGGTAAATGTACAGGTTCATTGCCAGCAGCATCACGGTGATGAAGATGGCGACCGCCGCCGAGATGAACAGCAGCCAGTTGGGCATCACTCCGGCCATATTGGAATCTTTCGCGGTACACGCCAGGTAGAACGCCACGGTGATGAGGTCGATCACGCCCGCGACGCCGTTGATGAGCATCGCCTGGATGCCGAGCTTCAGATTGCTGCGGGTCTTGGTGATGTAATCGTGCCACACGAACACAGGCTCCCGGCGCACGAAGCCGCGGATAACGTAGGTCATGCCGGCTCTGAACGGTCCCGCGGAAAATACAGGTATCACGTTGAAGAATATGGTCACGAACGCCAGGCCCATAAAGTACATGACCTGCGCCGCGGCCGGGTCCGGACTGGCGGCAATGGCCTCCTTCACCGAGATGCCTTTGGACAATGTATAATAAAACGACACCGCGAGCATGTATCCGGCGGCGGCAACGGCCGTCGACAGCAAATTGCACACGAAATACAAAAGGCTCAATCCGTTCAGTTTGAACCGCTTGTTCCACGCGATCTCCCAGAACCGGAAAAACGCCCGCTTTTCAGGCTCGTCCTTCGTGATGTCCGGGCCCTCTTTGCCGTATATCAATCTGTTGAAAAATCCGTTTTTTGCCACCTGTGTACAACCTTCTGCGCGTTACGCTTTTTGTCTGCGCACATCCGCCGGAGACGATCCTTCTTATGCATGCCGCAGCCCGCTTCGCCTCTTTGGATTATACCATATACACCGCCGGTTTGCAACTTGAGCGACCGGGGGGATTGGGAGTTGATTAGGCTTTAGTGCATGGGTAAATGTTGCTTCGCTGCTTGGGTAAATGTCGATTTAGTGCTTGAGTAAATGTAGCTTCGCTTTTTGGGTAAATGTCGGCTTGTTTCCTGGGTAAATGTCGGTCTGGGTGCCTGAGTTAGCAGGCGGGCGCCTTCTCTGGATATGCAGCCGGTTGTATTTTCGCGCCCGTCTAAAAAAATCTCAAAAGCTGCCTGTTTTTTAGACACGGGCGCCTTCTCTGGATATGCAGCTGGTTATATTTTCGCGCCGGTCTAAAAAAATCTCAAAAGCTGCCTGTTTTTTAGACACGGGCGCCTTCTCTGAGTTCGAAATAAGCGAGAGCCGGACGCTCCGTCTAACAAAATCGTTAAAATCGCCTGTTTTGTTAGACGCGGGCGTCTTCTCTAAGTTAAAAATGAGCGAGAATCAACCGCTCCGTCTAAAAAATTCGTTAAAATCGCCTGATTTTTTAGACGCGGGCGCCATCCCCGAGTTTAAAATGAGCGAGAGCCGGTCATCCCGTCTAACAAAATCGTTAAAATCGCCTGTTTTGTTAGACGCAGG
>CACZOW010000283.1 GCA_902782885.1 uncultured Ruminococcus sp.
TCTTCGACAATAAGCTCCTCCAGTTCATTGGCGCCCGAGCCGAAAGCGCAGGATTTGATCTCCGTCACGGTCTTCGGAAGCACAACTTTCTTTATCCCCGACTCGCCGAAAACGTAATTGCCCAGGGATATCAGCGAGTGTCCGAGCCCGATCTCCGTCAATGCAAAACACCCGCGGAACGCTTCATCGTCGATCGTCTCCACACCGTCCGGCAGGATCAGCTTCGTCAGGCTCTCACAGTGCCGGAACGCGGCAAATCCGATCGTTTTTAAGCTGTCCGGCAGCGTGATCGAGGTCATTGCTTTGCAGTACTCAAACACTTCAGATCTCATGACGGTGACCGGCGCCGGTACAACGAAATCGGCAGGATGATCATAAAACGTGAAATAGAAAGAAAACGATTCCAATTCCGTAACGCTGCCGTCATCGGGAATCACGCTGGTCCGGCAGCCGGCAACAAGCTTCTTCGCCCCGGTCTCGATAATGCAGTTGCCCGCGCTGTGGTACTTTGCGTTGCCCTCCGCGACCGTGAACTTCTCCAGCCCGTTCATTCGTGCGAGGCTTCCCTTGGCCAGCGACTCCACTCCCTTAGGTATCTCGAACTCCTTGAGGGCTTCGCACTTGTAAAAGCCCCAGGTCCCTATCGATCTCAGGCTTTCGGGCAATTTTACACTTGCCAGCGATATACAACTGGAGAATGCATTGATGCCGATATCGGTGAGTCCTTCAGGCAGAACGATGCTGCGCAGACTCGTACAAACGGAAAATGCTTTCTCGCCGATGGTCCTGATGCCGCTTTGCAGCACCACTTCGGTGATGTACGTGTTCTTTTCAAAAGCACTCTTCCCTACGGCCACCACCGGCTTGCCGTTGTACGTTTCCGGCACGATCAGCATCGTTTCTTTGTTAGTCCCCGCACCGGAAAGCACGTATCCGCTTCCGTCCTCCGTGAGGGTGAATTCCAGCCCCGTGGCGTCGCCGGGAAGTTTCTCGCCGCATCTCGTGCACACGCGGTCAACAAAATCATGTCCCCGCGCGGGTAATATTTCCTTCTCAACCTGGCCGCACGGACAACTGCGCTCCCACTCGCCCAGCTCCGTACATGTGGGTTCTTTCGTGACCGTCCAATCTCCGAACGCGTGCTTATGCACCGGCTCGGGAGTAGGGGTGACGATCGGTTCATCGGTCTTTTTCCCCACCTTGTCCTTTACTCCGCAGCCCGCGAAGCAGGCCGCCAGCACAAATATGCACAACACGCTTGCGCACAATACTCTCATTGTCCTGTTTTTCATTTTTCGCCACGCTCCTTATTCGTTTTCCCAGTGGTTGACCGCGTAATCCATCAGACGCTCCGCGTCGCGCTCGGGCATGTCCGGAAACACGAAATAAAAGCGCTTTTTGCCGTAGCGGTCCATGAGGCGTTCGGCGCCGCGGATCCAATTGTCAACATTTCCGTCGTATATCTGCACCCAGAGACTTTTGTCCGCCGCCGCCACCTGATCGTATATGTCGAACCAGCGCGGGCTGGTGCCGTCAGGTTGCCCCGCCCCGCACGTCCACTGCAGCGCGTCGAGCCGTTTCAGCTCCATTATGGCGGGCACGTGGCGTATGGCGTCGGGGCCGTCCAGGTGGTACAGACTGTGATCCAGCCGCTCCGTCTGCGCGCGCAGCGAGGGCAGCACGAATTCCCGGTAATGCGCCGGGGACAACATCGCCGAGCAGTCGCACTGGATCTTGGCCACCCGCCCCCGGCCGAGAATGTAGAACGCAGTGTAGCTGGATACTCCGTCTTCGTCGCGGACAATATCATAAAACTCGTCGTAATACCTGAAATAACTGTCGTCGATCTGCCTTATGAATTCGTGCACTTTTTCAGGGCAATCGATCAGGTCGTACAGCGCGTCCTGCGGCCCGCGCATAGCGAAATAGATGTCAATATTTTCTATCAGGTCCGGAATGTCCAGCCGGTAGTCGTTTCCGGCCGCTTCTTTCAGGCGGCGGACAAGCTCCCGGTGCCTGACCCACCATCTGTTGTCCGGATCGTAGTGCAGCGCGGGATAGGTCTCCGGGTCGTCAATACACGGTTCGTACCATACGGTGTCCGGCTCGAACCGGGGTTCCGCGCCCAGGTACAGCGCCAGCGAGCCCGGTCCGAAATTGGCGCCGAAAGACGGAAACGCATCCGCCATGTACTCGTGGGTGGCAATATAATACTGCATAAAGGAATGCAGAAATTCGAGCCGCGTGTATTGCTCCTCGCGGTTGGCGGGCTCAATCACTTTTGGGATGGGGAGCGGCGGATCTTCCCGGATGGCAATTACCCGCATCAGCGGCAACCCGCGATTGTCGCGGTGCCACCAGTCCTCAAATCTTTGAATTATGCGTTGACGCTCTTTTTCTTGCACGGGAATCCACCTTTCCGGTCAGATAAGTGCGTTCGTTCAGCTCTGTTTTGTTATGATTATAAACATATCGCCCGGGCAGTGCAAGGGAAAAAACGCGTGGCGCCTTGTCGCTGGCGCGAACCAGTCGCCAATTCCCTGCGCCGGGCGCCTTCTCGAAAGGCTGTTTTGCCTGGAATGTAAACAAAATGCGCTCTTTGTCATTTTTTTGTTTATTGCGGGCGCCTTCTCTGCGCTTAAAGCGAGCGAGAGCAAGCTGCCCCGTCTAAAAAAATCGCTAAAATCAAGGGTTTTGTTAGACACGGACGCCTTCCACGAGTCTAAAATGAGCGAGAGCAAACCGCCTCGTCTAAAAAAATCGTTAAAATCAAGAGTTTTGTTAGACGCGGGCGCCTTCTCGAGATCCTGTTTTGCTTGAAATGTAAACAAAATGTGCTCTTTGTCTTTTTTTGTTTATTTCAGGCGCCTTCTCTGAGTCTAAAATGAGCGAGAGCAAGCCGCCTCGTCTAAAAAAATCGTTAAAATCAAGGGTTTTGTTAGACGCAGGCGCCTTCTCCGGGTTTAAAATGAGCGAGAGCAAGCCGACTCGTCTAACAAAATCTCTAAACACTAAAACCTCAAAAATTACGTAATAGGTCAACGCCAAGCGACGAGAGCAGTTCGGAAGTCTTACGCTGGATATGAGAGATTCTGTTCGTATCCGACCCCTGTTCGTTCACTTTGTAGATGTTCTTCGTCAGTTTCAAA
>CACZOW010000284.1 GCA_902782885.1 uncultured Ruminococcus sp.
CAAATGGCAAATTGCAAATGGCAAATGGCAAATTGCAAGTGGCAAATGGCAAAGTGCTAATGGCAAATGAGGGAGGACTGATCCTATGCCCGGAACCTGGCGTGATATCAGATTAAAGCAGGAAGAGTCTCTGAGCCCCAGAGCGACGCGTTCCGTAAACAGCCGCGGCCGGGTCAATCCCGAGCCCGAGTGCCCGGTGCGCTCCATCTTCGAGCGGGACGCCAACCGCATCCAGTACTCGGAGGATTTCCGGCGGCTCCGGCACAAGACGCAGGTGTTTTTCAACGCGAAAAACGACCATGTCTGCACGCGCATGGAGCACGTTATGTACGTGAACTCCATCTCTACCACAATAGGACGCACGCTCGGGCTGAATCAGGACCTGATCTCCGCCATCGCGCTGGGGCACGATATCGGCCACGCGCCCTTCGGCCACAGCGGCGAGCGGCGGCTGGACCGCTGCCTGAACAACGTTAATCCGGAGCTGCGCTTCCGGCACGAGTATCACAGCCTGAGAGTGGTAGACCGGTTGTCCACGCGCATATCCCACGAGAAAATATTGTCCAAGTGCGGACTGAACCTGACGTACGAAGTGCGGGACGGCATCGTCAGCCACTGCGGCGAGAATTACGACGAATACATTTTGCACCCGGATCCCCACAAGGACCCCGCCGCCATATACACCAGCGAACACCGGCTGATGATGCCCGCGACGCTGGAGGGCTGCGTGGTGCGGCTGGTGGATAAGATCGCGTACGTCGGCCGCGACATCGAGGACGCGGTGCGGGCCAAAATGATGGATTACAACGAGATTCCCGCGGACGTGCGGCACGTGCTGGGCGAGACCAACGGCCAGATCATCAACACGCTGGTGGTGGATCTGCTGGAAAACAGCTACGACCGGGACGAGATCCGGCTGAGCGACGAACGCGGCGAGGCGCTGCGGCGCATGATCATGGTCAACAACGAAAAGATCTACAAAAACCCCATGATCAAGCGGTATGAAGCCAATACCAACAACGTTGTCGACGGCCTGTTCGAAGCGGTATACGGCCGGGTGCTGCGCATATTTGACCGCGCGGAAGCGAGGACAACGCCCGCCGGAGCGCTGGACACCGCCGGTCTGGACGCGGAAGACCGACTGGGCGAGCGGCTGATCAAGTACATTGCCGAAAAAGCGTACGAACCCGGGGCGCTGCCGGAACAGGTGACGGCGGATTACATTGCCGGCATGACGGACGGTTACGCGCTGTCGATCTTCGAAGAACTTTACTGGCTGTGAGCCGTGTGCCGCGGACAATACTGAATGATACTCGAAAAACTTGCGGCGGCGGAAAACCGCTATGAAGAACTGAATCTGAAACTGACGGAACCGGAGTGCATTGCCAACCGGGAGCTTTATGCTGCGTTGCTTTCCGAGCACGCGGGACTGGAAGAGATCGTCAGCACATACCGGGATTATAAAAAAGCGGTGCAGGAGCGCGGGGAAGTACTCGGGCTGCTGGAGAGCGGCGGCGTTGACCCGGAATTCCGGGAGCTGTTAAAAACGGAACTGGAAGAAAAAAACCGCGAGACGAAGGAACTTGACGGACGGCTCAAGCTTCTGCTTACGCCCAAAGACCCCAACGATTCCAAAAACGTATTTATGGAGATCCGCGCCGGCGCCGGGGGAGAGGAAGCGGCGCTGTTTGCCGCCGTGCTGTTCCGGATGTATGTGCATTACGCCGAGGGCCGGGGCTGGAACGTGGAGACCGTGGACGTCAGTGAGACGGAACTGGGCGGCATCAAAGAGATCGTGTTCTCCGTGGACGGCAAAGGCGCGTATTCCCGGCTCAAATATGAGAGCGGCGTGCATCGCGTGCAGCGTGTGCCCGCGACCGAATCCTCGGGCCGCATACACACTTCCACCGCGACGGTGGCGGTGCTGCCGGAAGCGGAGGCGGCGTCTGTGCAGCTGGATCCCGACGACGTGGAGATCGATATTTTCCGTTCCAGCGGCGCGGGCGGCCAGCATATCAACAAGACCGATTCGGCGATCCGGCTTACCCATAAACCCACTGGCATCGTGGTCACCTGCCAGGACCAGCGTTCGCAGCTGAAAAACAAGGAAAAAGCCTTCAAAGTCCTGTATTCCCGGCTGTACGAACTGGAAGTGCAGGCGAAGGAGGCCGCGGTCTCCGGGGAACGGCGGGCGCAGGTGGGCACCGGCGACCGTTCGGAACGCATCCGCACGTACAACTACCCGCAGAACCGGGTGACCGATCACCGCATCGACCTCACGCTGTACCGGCTGGAAGCGGTGCTGGAAGGCGACCTGGACGAGATAATCGACGCACTGATCACCGATGATCAGGCAAGAAAGCTGGCTAAAGCCGATGAAAACTGAGATCATACGCATCGACCCGGTGCGGCCGGAACCGTATAAACTGGAATATTGCGGCGCGGTGCTGCGGTACGGGGGCCTGGTGGCGTTTCCCACCGAGACCGTGTACGGGCTGGGCGCGAACGCGTTTCTGGACAACGCGGTGCGGAAGGTGTTCGAAGCCAAGGGCCGGCCCGCGGACAATCCGCTGATCGTACATGTCGCTTATTACGCCTCGGCGGAAAGCGCCGGCGAATTTGCGGACGGGCGTCAACGGAACCTGTTCTATGCGCTGGGCGCCAAATTCTGGCCCGGCCCCCTTACTATGATAATCAAAAAACGCAGCGTCATTCCCGACAGCGTTTCCTGCGGCCTCGACACGGTGGGTATACGCATGCCTTCCAACCGGATCGCCGCGGGCCTCCTCCGCGCCGCGCGGGTGCCGATCGCCGCGCCCAGCGCCAATTCCTCCGGGCGCCCCAGTCCCACGCGCTTCGAGCATGTGCTGGAAGATATGTACGGAAAAGTTGACGTGATAATTGACGGCGGAGAATGCAGCGTAGGCGTGGAGTCAACGGTGCTGGACCTGAACGGGCCGGAACCCACCGTATTGCGGCCCGGCGCGGTGACGCGGGAGGATATTGCCCGCGTGGCGGGCACGTGCGGCGAGTACGGCTGGTCTTCCGCGGACCTCCACGTAGATAAGCCCCGCAGCCCCGGTATGAAATACCGCCATTACGCTCCGAAAGCGCGGATGCTGATGTTCAGCGGCACGCCGGACGCGGTGCGAAGGGCGATCCTGGCGAGACTGCGCGCGGAAAAAACTGCCGGAAAACGCGTCGGAGTTCTTGAAACCGAAGAGCAGATTTGTTATTATAACGAGGCGGACGTACTGCTGTCGCTGGGGCCGGAAAACGAGCCCCGAGCGCACGCGCAGGCATTGTTCGCGGCGCTTAGACAGTTCGACGCGGCGGGAGTTGACGTCATATTCGCACGGGCACTCGAGGCGGAGGGCGTTGACGACGCGGTGATGAACCGGATGTTCCGGGCGGCCGGGGGAACGGTATTGCCCGCGGAAGAATAGAACGGACACATAACAGAAAAGAGGTATTTTTATGGGACAGGTTTTAGCTTTTGATCATCCGCTCATTCAGCACAAGATCGCAATGCTGAGAAGCAAAGAGACCAACACGAAGGATTTCCGGGATCTGGTATCGGAGATCGCCATGCTGATGTGCTACGAAGTCACCCGCGGCCTCAAGACCGTGGAAAAGGACGTGGAGACGCCGGTGGGTACCGCGCACTGCCAGGTGCTGGCGGGCAAGGACGTGTGCTTCGTGCCGGTGCTGCGCGCGGGCCTCGGAATGGTAGACGGAGTGCTGAAGCTCATACCGATGGCGAAAGTGGGCCATATCGGCCTGTACCGCGATCCCGAGACCTTCGAGCCGGTCGAATATTACTGCAAACTGCCCATGGATATCGCAGAACGCGAAGTAGTTGTGCTGGATCCGATGCTGGCGACCGGCGGCAGCGCTTCCGCGGCGATCAACTTCATCAAGCAGCGCGGCGCCAAGAAAGTTAAACTGATGAACCTCATCGCGGCGCCCGAGGGCATCCAGCGCATCCTGAAGGATCATCCGGACGTCGATATATTCTGCGCGGCGATCGACGACCGCCTGAACGACCACGCGTACATCGTACCCGGTCTGGGCGACGCCGGCGACAGACTGTTCGGAACGAAATAAGTATTATACGCGTTTGCGCACGGCTCCGGGGTCAATGATCCGCGGCGAGCAGGATTGCCCCCGCGGCCCTGAGCGCGGTCAATTCGGCCGGCGTGTATTGACCCGCCGCCTTTGCGACGGCCAGCGCCAGCGTCTCCCGTCCGAGCCGCCCGAATGCCGTTTTCAGCTTCCGGCCCTGCCGTGAGGCTGCCGCACCGCTGATCACACCCGAAATGAAGAACGCCCTGACGGCGAGATTCTTTTCGGGTGTTTTATATTTTGATCCTGCCGCGAGCGGCAGCCGGCCTTCCCGGGCGCAGACACGCAATGCCACCGCGCCCGCGTATTTTTCGGGCGCCTCGTCCGGGAAAACATTGACCGGGCTGCCCGAGAGCGCCGCTGTGACCGGAACGGACCTGCCCGCCGCCTCAAAACATTCTCCGCACGCCGCCGTGAGCAATTCATCCGACAGCCGGATGTTGACGAATTCCCGCGGTTCCGTCCCCGAACGCATCAGGTAATTGGTATACAGCGTCAATTCGCCCTGCCGCTCCCGCAAAAGCAGATGCGGTGGCTCGGCGCCGTCCGGTCCTCCGGTCAACGCCGCGATGCGCGCCGTAATAAACCCGCAAACTCCCGTGCTCCTGCTTTCTTTAGCACTAGCCTGCGCCTCCCGGTACGCCGCGTATTCGGTTTCGGTTAGATATAGTTCTGCCATCCCGCGCCTCCGTCCGCCGTGATGTCAATGATGACGTCAATAATTTATCATATCCGCGGCGGGTTTGCAATTAAAGGCTTCAATTCCCCGGGTAAATGTCGTCTTTAGTGCTTAAGTAAATGTCGGTTTTTTCCTGAGTATATGTCAGGGCGGCGCTCTCTTCCGGGGCTCGATAGGCATTATTCGGGCGGGGTTTCCCGTTCGGGTGTTCCTTCCGGTCCGGTCTGTGTCCGGATCTCACGTTCGATATGGAGGCCGCACTTCGATTCGTCATTATCAAACGGCCCTAAATTGACATTTACCCAGGCGCTAAAACAAACTGTTGTCATTGACCGCGAAATGTGGTAAAATCCGCCTGTAGTCTGTGAAAAGACGCCTATCATACAAAATCAAACAGTTACCGGAGAGCAAAACATTGGAAGAGAAATCAAAAGAAACATATATTGACATCGGCAAGATACTGCTGGTGTTGTGGCAGCGCGTGATCTGGATCGTTGCCAGCACGGTGATCGTTGCGGCCCTGGCGTACGCGCTCACGCTCATTACCTGGAAGCCTGTGTACACGTCGGAAGTGCAGCTTTACACGGTAATGGAAGCTTCTGACGAGAAAGCCACGGAAGTTACCACTTCGCAGATCAGCATACGCCGGAACGTTGCGGCGCTGTACGTGAAGGCCATCAAAAAGCCGGACAGTCTGGCGAAAATGGCGGAACAGCTGAAAGCCGACGGCTACGATATTTCCGAAAGCAAGCTGAATAAGATGATGAACGCGTACATCGATTCCGACGCTTCGGAGATCATCCACGTAAGGGCGCGCACGGGAGATAAGAAGCTTTCGCTGCGGATCTGCCAGATCGTCGGGACCGAGGCGGAGAACATGGTAAAGGACGCGTACATCGGCTGCACCGTCGCGGTGTTCAATAATCCCCGCGAGGCGGCGCGGCCCGACTCCTCCAAAGCGGTACGGAATATGGTGCTGGGCGCCGCGGCCGGATTTATTCTGAGCTGCGCGGTGGTCATTGCCATCTACCTGCTGGACCGCTCCATCAAGAACGGCGAAGATCTTGAAAAGCTGAGCGGTGTGCGTTACCTGGGCGAGATCCCCGACATCAACGAGACTTTTAAAGGCGGAGACAAATACTACAGCTCCTATTCACGCTCGGGCGCAGAAAGGAGCGGAAACTGACTATGGGCATTTTCAATTTCAATTTTAAGAAAAAAGAAAACGTTGCCGAAAAGGAAAACCGTGCCGAAGACCTGATCAACGAAAATACCGCGTTCAATATCCGTGAGGCGTTCAACACGCTGCGCACCAACGTAGTATTCGCGCTGGCGCCCTCCGGCGGCAAGCGGCTGATGGTCACGTCTTCCAATCCTTCCGAGGGCAAAAGTACCACGTCCGTAAACCTGGCGGTAGTGCTGGCACAGAACGGCAACAAAGTCCTGCTTATTGACGGCGACCTGCGCAAACCCAAACTGCACCAGTTTTTCGAAGTGGACTATACGCACGGATTGTCCCGCTTCCTCGTGGGTCAGGAATCGCTGAACGAAGCGCTCGTCCACACGCATATCAAAAACCTTGACCTGATCCCCGCCGGCGTGATACCGCCCAACCCGTCCGAACTGCTGGGCAGCAACCGCATGAAAGTCTTCCTGGAGAAGGTCGAAGAGTATTATAACTATATAATCGTTGACACTCCGCCCATCAACGTCGTCACCGACGCGGCGGTCCTCTCCAAATTCGTTTCGGGCGTACTGCTGGTGGTGCATTACGGCAGCACGAACCGCGACGATTTCCGAAGATCCGTGAATCAGCTCAAGATCGCCGGGGCCAATATAATCGGATTTTCCATGGTAGCGGTCAAATCCGAGCACAAGGGCTACTACAAGAACTACCGCGGCTATAAGAAGAGCTACTATTCTTCATACGGTTACGGCGGGCGCAGCACGAAACACGCCGGAGAAAACAGCGCCGGCGCCGGTAACGCTGCCGCCAAAAACGCGAGCTCCGATCCCGTCAGCGCGGAAGATGACGACGAGTAAGCGATGATCGACATTCATACGCATATACTGCCCTATATTGACGACGGGGCCAAAGATGCGGATACCGCGGCGGCAATGCTGCGCATGATGATGACTCAGGGCGTGGACGTGATCGGCGCCACCCCGCACTACTACTGTCTGGACTGCACTCCGGCCGAACACCGCGAGCACGCCGAAAAAGCGTACGGCACGCTGATGCGCGCCGCCCGGGGTGAGCAGGTAGTTCCCGAGATACGCATAGGCGCCGAGATATACCTGGCGGAGAGTCTGCAGGCGGTGGAGCATCCCGAACTGCTCAAAATATCCGGCACCGATCTGATGCTGTTCGAGCTGCCGTTTACCGGATTCACACGGTGGATACCTGCCGTGACGGAGCTTGTGGCCGCCAAAGCGAAGGGCAGGCCGCTGTTCGCGCACATTGACCGCTATATCCGCCTGTACGGCCGGAAGGTCACGGACGTGCTGGAAGAACTGCCGGGCGCCGCGTTTCAGTTCAACTCCGACGCGTTTGACGACAGAGCGGCGCTGAAGTACATGTACTCACTGATAAACCGGGGGTTCACGGTGTTCTTTGCCAGCGACTGCCACGGCACGCACCGCCGGCCGCCGGATCTGGGCGAGAAGCTGCCCGGCCTCGAGAAAAAGCTGACAAAAAAGTTCTCGGCGGAGGTATACGCCGAAGTGATGCGGCGCCAATACGCGCTGCTCGGTCTGAAAACTCACAGCGCGTGAACGCTCTACCCCTGCACAAAACAAATAACTGACGGAGCAGAAATATGAAGAACAAGGAACTGAAGTACCTTTTCAGCGTGAAAGGGATAATACTGACGGTGATCGCGGTGGCTGCCGCGGTAACGGCGGTATTGTTCTGCCTGCGCGTCGAAAAAACTTACGGTTCTGCGCAGGGATACGGGAATCCGGTAGTGCTGCGTTCCGCGGACCGGGAAAACAGCGAGAGCGCCTCGCCGATAATGAGCTATAAAGAACTTTCATACACATACAGAGAACTTGGCGCCACCTGCACGGAGTGGACCGACGAGGAGCCGGCGGAAGGCACTGTGCCGGGCCTGTATTTCATTTCCCGGGACAACCTGCAATACTGCATTTACGATACCGATTCGGCCGCGCTGTGCGGCGGCACGCGCACGCTCTCGGATTTCAACTATATGTGGCTGAATTCCGAGGACGACGGCTTTTATGTGCTGATTAATCTGGCGGGGAAGGACATTGACCTTTCGGGCTACTACGTGCTGGCGCGGGACAAAGGTTTCATGTACGCGTCCCGGGTGCTGATCAACTGCTACGAGGCGGAGCGCGTTGACCTCAGCGGCGCGATACTGAACGGCACGCTGCTGGCGCCTTACGCCACGGTGAAATCCGACGCCGAAACGTACGTATTCGGGCAGGTGCTTTCCGATTCCGCGGAAGGGACCCCGAAAACGTACCGCGAGATCAAATTCACCGGATATTACAGCCTGCTGAACAGCCAGGACAGCGTGAGCTTCACCAACGACGCGGTACGCGCGGAAGCTGTTAAATATCTGATGACGCACAACGAGGAAGGCCTGTACGGCGGCTACAATGAAAACAGCCGGCTTAAAAAGTCGGATCTGGACGCGGTCAAAGAGCTGGACCTCAGCGGGCATATCCTGAAGGACGGTTTTGAGCGGGATCTGGAACTGCTGAACGGCCTCGAAGTGCTGAAACTGAACGACACCAATCTGACGAGATTGACCCTGGACGGCTTCGACTTCCTGCGCGAGCTGGAGGCGGACAACACGCCGCTCACGTTCGTTGACCTCTCCGGCGCCCCGGCGCTGATGCGGCTCTCGCTGGAGCACACGGCGCTCACGTCGCTTGACCTTCGCGGCAACGCACAGCTGCGCATTCTCTGCCTCGCCGGCAGCCATATCGGAACGTTTCCGGACGTGCCGGAACCCTTCATGGAATATATTGACGTTACCGATACCGCCCTTACGGACAAGGACGTATCCGGCCTCAATTTCCCGAAGCTGACGACGCTGCTGATCGCGGACAATCCGGAGCTCGGCGGACTCACGCTGACGACATTCCCGCTGCTGGAGACGCTGGACTGCTCGAATACCGCCATCAGTGTTCTGAAACTGCATCCGATGCCGCAGCTGAAGTACATCCGGGTCAGCGGCACCCGCATCGCGACGCTGGACCTCACCGGTATCAGGCACCTGTACGTGTGCGAGGCATACTGCGACGATCTGGTAGAACTTAAGATCAACCGCTACGCCGACACGCTGTACTCCAATATCGTACCCACCGTGGTCAACTGACCCGGCGCACATATTTATCAGAGAGCTGACAAACTATGAGAGAAGACAAAACTCAGCTGAAACTTAAAAACGGAAAGCCAGCGTTCGGCAGTCTGGTGCTGCGCGCCGGAAAGGACGCGGAGCGTCTCAATATATTGCCCGAATGGCCGGAGAAATACCGCCGCAATCTGAGCGCCGAAGCCATCGGAGTGAAAAAACTCGAGGGGTTCAGGGAGGTCGACGCCGAAAAACTCCGCCGCAAACGCGCCGAAAAAGAGCGCAAAAAGCGCCGCAGCAAGATAGTGTATATTGCCGTCCAGTCCGTACTGATCGCGGTGATGCTGTTCGCGGTGGCCAAACTCGGCGAAAACTATAAGAGCAACGTGGCGGGCAAAGAACACCAGCAGCAGATCCGCGAGCTCACCGGCCGATCCGCCGCGCCGCAGGTATACGTGACGCCGGACCGCGAAGTGCCCCCGTATCCCATGGCCACGCCGAAGCGCATCGAGTACCCGGCGGACGAGTTTACCAAGACCCGGGAAGACCTGCTGTTCTACAAGAGCATGAACGAGGACTTCCAGTTCTGGATGTATATACCCGACTCCCAGGTGGATTACTATGTGATGCAGGGCAAGACCAACGACGACTATCTGCGCCGTGACATCACGGGAGAGTACAACCATTCCGGCTGCCTGTTCCTGGATTACCGCAACAACGGCAAGACCATGGAAGGCCACACAATCATTTACGGCCACACCATGAACGACCTCAGTATGTTCGGCGAACTGCGGGACTACATGGAGCGGGATTATTACGACACCCACCGCTACTTCTACACGCTGGCTCCGGACAAGGTGACCATGTGGCGCGTGTTTTCCGTATACGTCACCACGGTGGATGAGTACTATATCGAGACATATTTCAGAACACCGACCGATTATCTGAATTACATTAACGGCTTCAAGAACTCCTCGATGCACCCGTCGGACACGGTGCTGGTGGAGACGGACGACGTGCTGACGCTGTCTACCTGCTACCGTCTGTACCACGGTGCGGACGGCCGCCTGGTGGTGCACGCGGTGAAAGTGGGCACGTCCCCGATGTTCTGAGGCGCGGAGACAGATCGAATGAAAATCAACGGCGAAACAAGCAAAAAATTCGGCAGCGTGCCCGTGAGCAACCTGTTCATCAGCGATTTCCTGCCCGGACTCAGCGGAGACGCGGTAAAAATGTATCTCACGCTGCAGTTATACAGCGGTCAGAACGTTAAATATGATGAAGCGGGTCTGGCCAACGTGCTGGGCGTAGATATCTCCGTTATCGACGCCTGCATGATCGAACTGGAGTCCAAAGGCCTGATTTCCCGCGAAGAAAAAGAGATCATCCTCCCGGATCTTGTCGAAAAGCACGTCCGGGACAATTACAATCCCCGCACCGCGCCGCGCGACACCAGCGCCGTCAACGACCGCACTCACTTGCTGAGAGCGATCAGCGACCGTTTTTTCGGAGGCCAGATGTCTCAGTCCTGGTATAACGATATCGTGTTCTGGGCAGATACGTACGGCTTCTGCGACGAAGTGGTATTCATGATCTTTCAGCAGAGCACGGATCATGCCATGAACCGCCCGTACATGAAAAAAGTAATGGAAGCGTACAGCGAGCGCGGGATAAAGACCGTCGAGCAGATGAACAGCTGGCTGCAGAAACGCGACACATACATGAAGCTGCGCTCGAAAGTCGCGTCAAACCTGAAACTGAATCCGCTCACTGTGTACCAGGAAAAGTACATAGAAAAATGGTTTTACGAATACGGCTACGGGTTTGACGTGATCGATCTGGCGCTCAGGGAAGGCGCAGGCATGAAGAATCCGTCGCTCAACCTGTATGACAGGATATTGACCGACTGGCATGACGCCGGGATCACCGACGCGGACGCGGTAAAGGCGCATATTGCCGCCAGGCGTAAAGCGGCGCAGGCGCGTACGGACGGCAAGGGTCAATCCGGCGCCCGGAACAACACCCGCGGCCGCAATTACGACCAGCGTCAATACAGCGAAGGTTTCTACGACAGCGTTTACGGAGACGAAAACGGGAACGGAGACGGAAAATGACGATCAGAGAGAGCATTATCGCGGCAGCCGAGAACGAACTTGAATCCCGCAGGCGGCGCGCGGAACTTGCGTTTGAGCGGCGCAGGGCGGAGTTTCTTGAATCACGTCCCGAACTGGCGGAACTGCAGGCGCGGCTTAATTACATCCGGATCTGCGACGATTATCTGTCCATGGGCGCGCAGGTGCCGGCGGCGGTCCGCAGCGTAGCGGGAGAACGGTACGCGTATCTGTTCGGACTGGATGAAGCCGGGCTCTCGCACGAGCGCGAGATCGCGGAAGCGGAGTACAAAAAACGCGCCGGGACTCACGCGGAGGCCGGGGCGGAAGGCGGCAGTTATTATTGTCCGCGCTGCCGCGATACCGGTTTCGTGAGCGCGCCGGGCGGGGAGATCGTACGCTGCGGCTGTTTCGGACAGCTGCTGCGGGACGAGATCGTGAAGGCGTCCGGGTTGCCCGCGGGCAGCACGAGTTTCGACAAGATCGAACTGACCGTATACGGCAGCGGCAGCGGCAACACGGACGATCCGCGCCGCAGCGCCGAAAAAGCATACGCGGCCGCCGGGAATTTTGCCCGCGGTGACTGCACGGACGGCCGCACACTTATGTTCATTACCGGCAAAGTCGGCGTGGGCAAAACATATCTGGCGTGCGCCGCGGGGCTGGAAGCGGCGGCTCACGGAAGATTCGTATATTACGGCGGCGTTTCGGACATCCTGGACGCGCTGCAGTTCCGGGTGTTCAATTCCGACGAAGACCGCGAGGCGTACGACGCCCGCAGGGAATATATCAGCGGCGCGGACATGCTGATCATTGACGACCTCGGTGTAGAGAACATCACCGACCGGCGCTTTGAAAGCCTGATCACGCTGCTGGACCGCCGCAAAGGCGACGGACTGAAAACAGTGATCACATCCAATCTGGGGCTGGGAGAGATCGCCCGCGTGTACGGCGAACGTCTCGCGTCACGTTTCGCGGACCGGAGCAGTACCATAAATCTGCGCCTGACCGGCGACGACCTCAGACTTATAAAGAAACAGTAAATTACAAAACAGGCTGGTGAATTCATGGATCTGGAAACTATCCGAAAGAAAAGCTTGGCTGACCTCAGGGAGATCGCGGCTTTAATGGGCATCAATGTGCCGGACAAGTGCACCAAAGCACAACTGATCAAACTTATCGCCGGTGACGGCGGGGACAACAAACCCGAACCGGAGAATACGCCGGAACCGGAGAATACGCCCGAACCGGAGAAAGCGCCCGCGGCGGAGGACAATGCTCCCAGAACGCCCAGGCGCGGCCGCCCGAAGGGCACCGGCAATAAGAACAAAACTTCCGCAAAGCCGGAAAAGCCTGCGGAACCGGAAAAGGCCGCGGAGCCGGAAAAGGCCGCGGAGCCCGAAAAAACCGCGGAACCTGCCAAAAACGAAAAGCCCGCGGAGCAGGAAAAGCCCGCGGAATCCGCTCGCCCCGGCAGGCGCGGCCGTCCGCCCAAATCCAGGCAGGTAGCGCAGGCTGCCGCGGAAAAGCCCGCGGAGAAACCGCACGACAAGGCCGCGGAAAAGCCCGCAGAAAAGCCGCACGACAAGGCCGCGGAAAAGCCCGCGGAGAGACCGGCCGAGGAAGCGAACGCCGGCGGCCGGAAAGCGGAGAAACCCGCCGAAGAGACGACCAACGGCGGCCGCAAACTGGAATTCAGCGAAAACTCCGAAGAAGTCAGCGGCCTCCTGGACGTGATGCCCGAAGGGTACGGCTTCCTGCGCACGAACAAATACTACACCGGCAACAAAGACGTGTTCGTTGCCCCCAACTTCATCCGCAAATACAGCCTGCGCACCGGCGACGAACTCACCGGCCGCTCCCGTCCGCAGCGGGACAACGACAAATACCAGGCCCTGTTCTACATCACCTCGATCAACGGACTGCCCCCGGAGCAGGCGTATTCCCGCGTCTCTTTCGAGTCGTTGACGCCGATATATCCGGACGAACAGCTGAAGCTGGAAACGACGCAGAACGAATTGTCCACGCGCCTCATCGACCTTATTGCCCCCATCGGCAAAGGCCAGCGCGGCATGATCGTGTCGCCGCCCAAAGCCGGTAAGACCGTGCTGCTGAAAAAGATCGCCAACGCCATCACCGCCAATTATCCCAAAGTCAAACTGATCGTGCTGCTCATCGACGAGCGCCCCGAAGAAGTGACCGACATGCGCGAATCCATCCAGGGCGAAGTGGTGTCGTCCACCTTCGACGAAATGCCCGAGCGGCACATCAAAGTGGCGGAAATGGTGTTCGAACGCGCGCGGCGACTGGTGGAATTCGGCAATGACGTAGTGATCCTGATGGACAGCCTCACGCGTCTGGCCCGCGCGTACAACATCACCATCACGCCCACGGGACGGTCGCTTTCCGGCGGCCTCGATCCGGGCGCGATGTACAACCCCAAAAAGTTCTTCGGCGCCGCCCGCAATATCCGCGGGGGAGGCAGCCTGACCATCGTTGCCACCGCGCTGATCGACACCGGCAGCAAGATGGACGACGTGATCTTCGAAGAATTCAAGGGCACGGGCAATATGGAGCTCCATCTTGACCGTAAACTTTCCGAAAAACGCATATTCCCGGCCATCGACATCAACAAATCCGGCACGCGCAAAGAAGAGCTTCTGCTTTCCGAGGCGGCAATGAACGCCGTTTATTCCATCCGCAAAGCCATCGCGGCGGCGGGCGGCGCGGACGTCACGGAGGCGATCATCAGCAAAATGCTGAAAACACAGGACAACGAAGAATTTATCAAGCTCGTTAAGGTCGGCATCGACCGGCCCGGCAACTGACGCGGCTGCCGAAAACGGGTCACTCACGGGGAGCGGCGGAAATGAGAGTAGTTATCGTAGGCTCGGGCAAGATAGGCCAATTCATGGTCCACAGCCTGGTATCCGAAGGCCACGACGTAGTGGTGGTGGACAACGACGCGAAAGTCGTGGAAGAAGTCACCAACCAGTACGACGTGATGGCCGTATGCGGCAATGGCGTCGACTGGGAAACGCTGGAGGAAGCCGGCGTGGCGCAGGCGGAACTGGTGGCGGCGGTCACGGATTCGGATGAGAAGAACATGCTGTCCTGCTTCATGGCCAGGAGACTCGGCGCGAAGCACACGATCGCGCGCATCCGGAATCCCGAATACAACGACAACAGCCTGGGCTTCATTAAAGAGCAGCTGGGCCTGTCCATGGCCATCAACCCGGAGCAGCTGGCGGCGGAAGAAATATACAACCTGCTGAGATTGCCCTCCGCGGTCAAAGTCGAATATTTCTCGCGGCGCAATTTCGAAATGGTAGAACTGAAATTGCCCCCGGATTCACCGCTGGACGGCATGAAACTGTCGGATATGCGTGTGGAATACAAGGGACAGTACCTGGTCTGCATCGTTCAGCGCGGCGACAAGGGCATTATCCCCGACGGCAGCTTCGTGCTCAGAGCCGGCGACCGCATCGGCATCACCGCCACCCGGAGCGAGATAATCAGATTGTTCAAAGTGCTGGGCGAGAAGCGCAAGCAGGTCCGCAGCGTGATGATCCTGGGCGGCAGCCGCACGGCGTTCTACCTGGCGAAGATGCTGCTGGCGGCGGGCTGCACCGTAAAGATCATCGAGCGCGACCGCGAGATCTGCCGGGAACTGTGCGATTCGCTGCCCAAAGCGGTGGTGCTGCAGGGCGACGGCGCGCAGCAGGAGCTCCTGATGGAGGAGGGCCTGGATCAGCAGGACGCGTTCGTGGCGCTCACCGGCATCGACGAGGAAAATATACTGATGTCGATCTTTGCGGTCACCCATAAAGTGCCCAAAGTGGTATCCAAGGTCAACCGCGACGAAATGGGCAGGCTGGCCGAAAAAATGCAGCTGGACTGCATCGTATCGCCCCGCAAACTGGTGGCGGACATCATCGTGCGGTACGCCCGCGCGCTGCACAACTCGGAAGGCAGCAACATCGAAGTCCTGTACCATCTGATGGACGGGTACGCCGAGGCGCTGGAATTCCACGTAAACGAAGGCTCTCCGGTCATCGGCACGCCGCTCCGCGACCTTCGTACCAAACCGGGCACGCTGATCGCGGGCATCATCCGCGACCGCAAGGCGATGATCCCTTCAGGCAACGACATGATCCTGGCCGATGACAACGTAGTGATCATCGGCCGCAGCGGCCGCATCGCGGACGTGGCGGATATTCTTGAGTAACGGCCGTCGGCGCGGCCGATCAGCAGATAGGAACTGTCCATGAACAGGCGAATGGTTTTATACACACTGGGAATATTGCTGGACATCGAAGCGGTGCTGATGCTGCTTCCTGCCGCGGTATCGTTTATGTTTGGCGAACTGCGTACGGGCGCAATGTTTATCGTTGCCTCCGGCGCAGCGGCGCTCATCGGCACGCTGCAGCTGTTCCTGTGCCGCAAACGCAACAACACCATATATGCCAAAGAAGGTTTCGTGATCGTATCGCTGGCGTGGCTGGCAATGACCCTGTTCGGCGCGCTGCCCTTTGTGTTTACGGGCGAGCTGGGCTTCGTCGACGCGGTATTCGAGATCGCCAGCGGCTTCACCACAACGGGAGCGTCGGTGATCGCCGACCTTGACCGCATCAGCCGCGGCCTCATGTTCTGGCGCAGCTTTACTCACTGGATCGGCGGCATGGGCGTGCTGGTGCTGATGATGGCGATATTGCCCTCCGACACCGACGGTTCGGTCCATATTCTGAAAGCGGAGATGCCCGGCCCGACCTTCGGCAAACTCGTGCCCAAACTGCGCAAGACCGCGTCCATCCTGTATCTGATCTATGTGGGCATCACTCTGACCGAAACGATCTTCCTGCTTTGCGGCGGGCTCAACCTGTACGAAAGCCTTATTTACGCCTTCGGCACCGCGGGTACCGGCGGCTTCGGCCTCAAGGGCGACAGCCTCACTACCTACACGCCGTATGTGCAGTGGGTCATCACGATATTCATGGTGCTGTTCGGCGTCAATTTCAACCTGTACTACCTGGCGCTGATGGGCAAGATCAAAAGCGCGCTCAAAAGCCGCGAACTGTGGGTATACCTCGGGATCATATTGTTCAGTATCTGCGTCGTGGGCTTCCACATCCGCACACTTTACACGAACTTCTGGGATACCGCGCGCAATTCGGCGTTCCAGGTGGCGTCTATCGTGACCACCACCGGTTATTCCACCGCGAACTTTGACGCCTGGAACGGAGTGGCCAAAGGCATGCTGTTCGTGTTGTTCTTCGTGGGCGGCTGCGCAGGTTCGACCGCAGGCGGCATAAAGATCTCGCGCCTCATGCTGCTGGGCAAAACGATACGCCGCGACCTGCGGCACATGGTGCATCCGCACTCGGTGGGCGTTGTCAAATTCGAAGGCAAACGCGTAAGCGACCAGACGCTCAACGGCGTCACGTCTTTCTTCCTGCTGTACTGCGCCATTATGGCGGGGGTATTCCTGATCCTCAGTATATTCGAGCCCGCCGTGGATGTCGAGACCAACCTGACCGCAACGATGGCGACCCTGAACAACGTCGGCCCCGGCTTCGGCCGCGTCGGTCCCTACCTCAGCTACAGTTTCTATTCTCCGTTCTCCAAGCTGGCGCTCACGCTGTCGATGCTCTTCGGCCGCCTGGAGATATATCCGCTTATACTGCTGATGTCGCCCAGTACCTGGAAGCGCCGTTGACGGCATGCGGCTTCGGCAGCGCGAATTGACCGCACGCAACTCGGGCTGCTGCTTCGGCCGCGCCATTCACTCCCCGGCGAGTTCGCGGAGGGATACGCGGGTATTTCCGTCCCGGCCGATCACCGTCTCCGCTTCCATTATTGAGCGAATGATAC
>CACZOW010000285.1 GCA_902782885.1 uncultured Ruminococcus sp.
ATCCGCGCAGCCAATCCTTCCACGATGGCAGTCTTGCCTACGCCGGCTTCCCCCACCAGGCAGGGGTTATTCTTGGTCTTTCTGAAGAGTATGTGTATCATACGCTCCATTTCTTTTTCCCGGCCGATCACCGGAAGAAATACGCCTTCCGCCGCCTGCGCCACCATGTCGCGGCCGAATGCGGCAAGCGCGCTTCCGGACGTGCGGGCGCCCTGCTGCAACTGGTCCGGCTGCCCCTCGCCCTGCGCTTCCTGCCGCGCCGCCTCCTGGCGCTCCCGGAGTTCTTTTATAAGGGCTTCGTTTTCAGGCGTTGACAATTCCTCCGGCAGCTCAAGTCCGCCCAACTGGAAAAGGAGCCGTTTGCGCATTATTTCGTTGCCGTTAAGCAGTTCCGCCGCGGTATTGAACAGTTCCCGCTCGTTGATGCTCATTTCGCCAATCATATGGAGCGCCTGCGTATCTCCGTACACCAGGCTGTACAGTATATGCAGCGTGCCTACGGAGCCTTTTTTCTCCGCGGTGCCGCGGTTCATGACTCCCTCGTAGCAGTCTCTCAGCACCCGTCCCGCCGCGTAACTGTATCTCAGCGCGTAAAGCACATCTGCGGCGCCGCCTTCGGGCGCGGGCGCCGGTTCGGATAATCTTCCGCCCGCGGCATCGAGTTTGCTCGCGACAAGCTCCGGCGTCACGCCGTACCTGGCCAGCAATGCTCCTGCGGCGCTTTCTTTCGATCCGGCCAGGCCGTATAGGATATGCCCCGTGTTTACGACATGCTCCCGATTCATCATGCAGCAGCGCTCCGCCTCGGACAGCGCGTTCAGCGCCGCCGGCGTAAAATGTTCGCGCCGCCGCATGACGTATTCACTGTACAGTTTGATCTCCATGGTGTTTCCTCCCGGCGCGATCGCTCCGCGCCGCTTTATATGAACGGCCCGCGGGACCGTCAGTCTTCAAAAAAACATCTCATTGCCGCCAGCACCGCGATGCCCGCCGTCTCCGTCCTGAGTATCCGTCTTCCCAGCGAGAACGCTGTGAATCCGTACTGTTCCGCCATTGCCGCCTCGGCGCCGCTGAAACCGCCTTCCGCTCCGATGAGCACCGCGATGCTGCCGCCGAAATCCGGTCCGGCGCCGGTGAGCAGCTGTTTCAGCATAATATCCCGCTCGTTCTCGTACGCAAACCATTTCAGCGTCCCTTCCGGCAGCGCGCTCAGCGCGGCTTCCAGACCGGTCGGGATCCGAACTTCGGGTATCATGCCGCGGCCGCACTGTTTTGCGGCTTCCTCCGATATTTTCTGCCAGCGGAGCTGCTTTTTAACGCGGTCTTTATCGTCCAGCCGCACCACGGTGAATTCGGTCAGTACCGGCACGATCCGGCTGACGCCCAGCTCCGTGTTTTTCTGGATGATCAGCTCCATTTTGTCGCCTTTGGGCACACCCTGTATGAGCGTGACGTCGACGCGCGGTTCGGTGGTGTTGGCAATGATCTCATTGACCCTTACCCGCACCAGCTCCGGTCCGGTCTCCGCGATCTCCGTGAAGAAATCGCGCCCGTCCGCGGAGGTCAATACGAGTTTGTCCCCTTCGCGCATCCGCAGCACTCCCGTGATGTGCCTGACGTCGCTGCCGGCAATATCTATAAATCCTTCTCCGGTCCCCCGGGCAGCCTGCTCGCTGCTGATAAAGAAACGTCTCATTGTCTTCTCCGCCGCCGTTTCAGCCCGTCACGGCCAGTTCCAGCGCGACCGTGTCGGTAATATTTCCCGTTTTGACCGCCTGATCCAGTTCCTGCACGTACTCCAGCTTGCGCCTGAGCTCCGACGCGGTAAAGCGCCGGCACTGCTCGCACTGTTTTTTCACCGCATACGGTTTCTGATTCGTCCGCCGCTGTATCTCGCTCTCTCCGAGTTTTTCGTCCAGCATCAGCCGCGTGCGGTAAAGATTCTCCCAGTTTCTGGAGATCATGGTGAGGATCCCCAGCGGCGAAGCCTTGCGCTTTTCGTCTTTATCTTCCAGAAGTGCGTGCAGCAGGCGGAGCGCTCTGCCCGTATCCTTTACAGATATTGCATTCGTGAGTTCGAAGATGCCCGCGTTCTCGCTCAGGCAGCACACCTTGCGCACGTGGTCCGCCTCGATCCGGCCGCCGTCCGGCACGTACAGGATCAGCTTCTCCAACTCGCCGTTCAGCGTGCAGATATCGCTGCCTATGCCCTCCAGCATGAGCCGCGCCGCGTCCGGAGTCAATACTCTCCCCGCCGCTTTTGCCTCCGATGCCAGCAGACGGACAATATCCTGCTCCTCCGCCTGTTTGCACTCGAACACCGCGCCGCGCTTCAGGAACTCTTTGAACGTGCTGAGCCGCCGGTCGACGCCGTCCTCCACGAACAGCACAGAAGTGTCGCTTTCCTCGAGCCCGTCCAGGAACGTCAGCGGCACCGATTTCTTAAAAATGCCGCTGTAACGTATGAATACCAGCTTCTTTTCGCCGAACAGAGACAGCGTACCGATCTCCTCCGCCACTGCGGCAGGATCGAATTCTCCGTCGTACACCGTCACGTTCATCTCATCGCCGGCCAGCAGTTTTTTCAGTCTGCCGGTATACAGTTCTTTCAGGTATGCCTCTTCTCCAAACAGCAAATACGCTTTCGCCGGTATACCGGCGGCAATATGCTGCTTCATTTCCGCAACGCTCTTCAGTTCGCCTTTAAAAGTGTCTGCCATATCACTATACGCTCCCTGCGGTACAGGCGGGGCTTTCCTATCGTTATCCGGGTCCCGCCGCCGGTATCGGTACGGTAGACCCGGGCGCCGGCAGCTTCGAGCCGTTCCAGCGTCTCTTTTGACGGATGTCCGTAGCTGTTCTTCTGCCCCACACTGATTATAGCATATTCGGGACGCGTTAGCGACAGCATTTTTGTCCCGCTGCCGGAGGCGGAGCCGTGGTGCGGAGCTATCAGCACGTCTATATCGCTGAATCTGCCCGCGTCTGCCAGCGCCTCCTCTCCTTCGCTCTGCAGGTCGCCCGTCACCGTAAGACTGCCGTAGGCGCAGGAGTAGCTGACGCATAGGGAAGCGTTGTTCTCATCGCCGTCGCTGCGCCCGCCGAAGAAGCGATCGGATACGGAAAAACGCATTGTCACCCGCCCGAGCTCCACCACGTCGCCGTCATTTGCCCGCACTACCTCCCAGCCCGCGTTTAACGCCTCTCTGACGGCCGCAGAGAGGCTCGGACTCGTATCGGCACTCACATATACCCTCCCCGGAGAAAACTCCTCCAGCACCCCTTCCAGGCCTCCTGCGTGATCCGTATGGCCGTGGGTCAGCACGATATAGTCCAGACGCTCGATCCCGCCGGCGCGCACCACCCGGGCGACGTCCGTCTTTCCGCTGCCCGCGTCCACCAGGCCGCAGTATCCGTCCGCGCGCACCAGCATCGAACTGCCCTGCCCCACGTCGATCACAAGCGCATCTATCAGCGGCCTGCCTCTGTATACGTACACCGCGGTCAACACCGCCGCTGTTGCCGTCAGCGCCGCGGCAGCCCTGTATATGCGCCGCATCCGGAGTTTTTCCGCAAGCGTCCGGACGATCGCTTTTACCTTAGCCCCCGCGCCCGTAAAACATATAAGTATCAGGCAATATATCAGCGCCAGCGCAGCTATCGACGGGCGCCGCACCGCGAAATGACCGAACGGCGGCGGTATCCTGCTTCCGAGTCCGGCGATGCCGGTCATCAGCAGACACACCCCTTTCAGGAAATACTTCAGCAGCCACGCCGCCGGGCGCAAAATGTATAAATAATCCAGTTTTTCCAGTAACCACAGCCCGTAGCCGCCGGTGCAGAGCGCGGCCGCCAGCGGCGAGGCGTACAGCGTCGTTATAAGCCCCACCGGCGATATGCTGCCGAACATCCGGGCGCTTGCGGGAAGCAGACACAGGTTCACGGCAATACCCGCCGCCAGCGCCCCGTGGTCCGCCAGCCGCACGTTCTTCACGCCCGGGCGTTCCCGGTATCTGATACGCGAAAACAGCGCTGCCACCCGGGGAGCAACAAATATCAGCGCCAGCACGGAAATATAGCTCATAATAAAGCCGCTTCCGAACAGCACGTACGGGTTCACGAACAGCTGTATTGCCGCCGAGAGACACAGCGCGTTCAACCGGTCGCCGGGACGTCCCAGCGCGGCGGAGACTGCCGCAAACAGGGCGCTTACCGTTGCCCGCACCACCGAACTGCTGAAATCCGCGATCATCATAAATGCCAGCAGCGGAGGTATCAGCAAGAGCTGACGCGCCGTGAATCCCGTTCTCCGGTTCCGGGACAGCACCCTCACCGGCAAAAGTACAAACAGCACATGCATGCCCGATACCGCCATCAGGTGCGATACGCCGCCGTTTCGGAAACCGGCTTTCAGATCCTCATCAAGGGCTCCGGTCTCGCCGGTCATGACCGCGCCGGCCAGCACTCCGGCGTCTTCCCCGAGCTCGCGCGTCAGCATCCTCCCGATGTCGCCGCGTATCCGGGCGCCGGCAAAATGCAGTATTCCCGGAAACGCGTTTTCCGGAGCGATCCCGCTGAACCGGACGCCGTCTTTAAATACTTTTATGCAATATTTCACGCCGCGCGAAAGCAGGTATCGCCGGTAATCGAACACTCCGGGATTGCGCGGTCCGTCCGCTTCGTAGATATAATAATGC
>CACZOW010000286.1 GCA_902782885.1 uncultured Ruminococcus sp.
AAGGTCGAGATCGTGGTCAACGACACCTACCCGTACCTTGAACTCAAATAAATGGCAAATTGCAAATTGCAAATGGCAAGATAAAGGAGTTTTTTATGAAAAAAACCGGCGGAGAAGTAATCGTACAAAAACTTGTAAACGAGAAAGTACCGTACATACTGGGCATTCCCGGTCACGGCGTGCTGGGTCTGTTCGACGCGATCCGCAAGGCGGAAGCGGAAGGCAAGATCAAATACATGCAGGTGAAGCACGAGCAGGCTGCAACGGCCATTGCGGACGGCTACTACCGCGTCAAAGGCGAGCCGCTGGCGGTTTTCGCCTCCATTGGCCCCGGCACGCTGAACCTGTCCATCGGGCTGGCAACGGCCTTCGTTGACTCCACACCGTTCCTGGCCCTGTGCGGCGATACCCACACCAACATGTACGGCGTGGGCGTGCTCCAGGAAGTTGAGAAAAATCACGACAGCAACATCCAGCGCGCGCTGGAGCCGCTGGTCAAACGCTGCTGGCGCGCCGAGACCGCCGATCAGCTGCCCCGCATCATGAACAACGCGTTCAAAGAGATGCTCTCGGGCAGACGCGGCCCGTGCGCGGTCACGCTGCCCATGGACGTGCAGGCGGATTCCACCGAAAAAGCGATCCCGCTCTACAGGCAGCCCGTATGGACGCTGCCCGCGGCGGACGACGGCGCCGTGGACAAAGCCATCGAACTTATGAAGACCGCCAAACGGCCTCTGATATTCGCGGGCGGCGGCGCATTGCACGCGCAGGCCGGCGAACTGATCGAAAAGCTGGCGGAAAAATGGGGCGCGGCGATCATCACCACGCTGGCCGCCAAAGGTACCGTGCGCGAGTCCCACGACCAGTACTGCTTCCACACCGGCAGCAAGGGCACAAAGATCGGTCTGGAGATCAGCCGCAGCGCGGACGTGGTGCTGGCGCTGGGTACGCGGTTTGCCGACGAATCCACCTGTTCGTACCGCAAGGGCGTTGCCTTCAATTTCCCGGATTCCAAACTGATCCAGGTGGATCTGGACGGGCACGAGATCGGCAAGAACTACGCCGCGGACGTGGGCGTATTCGCCGACGTGACGTCCTTCCTCACCAAAGTGCTGGAAAAAGATCCGGAATTCAACGTTAACAAAGATTACCTGGATGAGATCAAACGCCGCCGCGCGGACTGGTTCAAATATGTGCAGAGCAAATGGGACGCGCAGACCGATGAGATGACGATCTCCCGCATGATCGGCGTGCTGGCGCGCACGCTCCCGAAGGACACGATCATCACCACTTCTTCAGGCAACACCCAGGCGCAGCTGTTCCAGGAATACTGCTATGCAGAGCGCGGCTGCAACCTGACCACGGGCGGTTTCTCCACTATGGGCTGGGCGTTCCCTGCGGCAATGGGCGCGAAGCTCGCAGCGCCGGAGCGGCCGGTCGTTGCCCTCGTGGGCGACGGCGACTTCATGATGGTGATGCAGGAATTGTCCACGGCCGCGCAGTACAACATCCCGGTCGTAACTATCCTGGCGGACAACCGCGGCTGGATGGCCATCAAAGACCTCCAGGTGGACGTGCTGGGCAAAGAGAACACATTCGGCAACGACTTCCAGCAGGACGGCAATATGTACGCGCCGGATTTCCGCGCCATCGCCGAGGGCTTCCACGTTAAGGCGTACCGCGCTACGGACAACGACAGCCTCAAGTCCGCGCTGGAAGATGCTCTCAGACACAACGGCCCCTCGCTGATCCACGTGCCCGTATCCAACGTACATCCGTACTCCGGCGGCGAAGCGTTCGGCTGGTGGGACGTGCCGATACCGGGCTATATGGAAGAAAGAAGAAAGGCGTATGAGCATGCCATTACAGAAGAAACCGTTTGACGCCCGGGACACGAAGCGTTTCGCGGCGGAAATACGTAAAAACTGCATCCGCGCGCTGGAAGCGGCGGGGTCCGGGCACATCGGCGGCAGTATGTCCATCGCGGACATGCTGGCGGTGCTGTATAACGATATAATGGATATTGACCCCGCCGAGCCGCACCGGGCGGACCGGGACTGGCTGGTGCTGTCGAAAGGGCATTGCGGCCCCGCGCTGTACGCCACGCTGGCGCTGAAAGGGTATTTTGACCCCGCGGAACTGCTGACGCTCAATAAGGGCGGCACGCACCTGCCCAGCCATTGCGACCGGCTGAAGACGCCGGGCGTTGACATCAGCACCGGGTCGCTGGGACAGGGATTGTCCCTGGCCTCGGGCGTGGCGTTGGGCAAACGGCTGCAGGGCATTCCCGGCAGAGTTTTCGCGATCCTGGGCGACGGCGAGCTGCAGGAGGGCCAGAACTGGGAGGCGTTCATGTTCATCGCTCACCGGAAACTGACCAACCTGGTGGTGCTGATCGACAATAACCGCCGTCAGCTGGACGGTTACGTCAAAGATATCTGCGCCGAAGAAGATCTGGGCAATAAACTTTCCGCGTTCGGGTTCGATATCCGGCGCGTGGACGGCCACGAC
>CACZOW010000287.1 GCA_902782885.1 uncultured Ruminococcus sp.
GAGCAGGTGACGTATATCACGCCTTTTTCGTGCAGGTATTTCAGGGTGTCAACATAATTTTTGTTCAGCGTGCAGAGCGGCGTGTTGACGCTCAGGTTGATGCCCGCGGCCAGCGCGTTGTCAATGCCCGCCGCCGTCCGGCTGAACCCGTCGACCCCGACCAATTTATTGTGCACTTCCAGATCGCAGGAGTAGAACGTGATCTGCAGGCTGTCCAGCGAGGCGCGCTTCAATCCCTCGCAGTACTCCGGCGTCAATTTTACGCCGTTGGTGTTGAGCCGCGTGATGAACCATTTGGCGTATTCGATCAGTTCGAACAGGTCCTCGCGCATCGTGGGCTCGCCGCCCGTAAACGTCACCTGCGGCACGCCGATGGCGCGGCATTTGTCGATTATCTGCTTCCATTCAGCGGTGCCCAGCTCCGGCTCATCCGCCCCCGGCTGCCCCGCGGCGTAGCAGTGCACGCACTTCTGGTTGCATTGCCAGCTGCCGTCCCGGGTCATGGCGCTCACCATCAGGTCCATCCGGTGGGGCGCCCGCATCAGCGGCGCGTAGTCGCCCAGACTGATGTAATCGATCTTCTCCTCCGGGGGCTCGCCGTACGCGATGTGCCGGAAGGTGTCCATTATGCGGAAGATGTCGGTTCGCAGCCGCCGTCTGGAGATCAGGGGGTAAACTTCCTTGACCGTGCGGCAGGCGCTGTCAATGATATTGTCCGCGTCCGCCTGACTGATGGGGCGGCCGCTGTATTTGTTGGTCTCGATGATGAGGGCGGTGAGCAGGATGCTCCAGGAAACGTTGACCGGGATCACGTCCTGGCCGTTGATGATCGCCACGGACGGGTAGATCCGGTACAGCGCCGGGTCGGTCTTCGGCGGCACCAGATGGATGCGGACAACGCCCGGTCCCTCCGGATTCAATGTCGTATGCTGGACTTCGTTAAAGTATTTAGCGGCGAAATCCAGTTCGCGCAGCGTCGCTTTCATATTTCGACCTCCATTCCGTCATAAGAGACCAGAAAACCTTTCTCCGCCATTTTGGGGGCAATTTCGTCATATATCGCTCCGCCGTTATGGGAGAAGTGATGCAGGCAGAATACGGTGCGCTCGTCGGCAAGCCCCGCGGCCAGCAGTCTGAGCCGCATCTTTTCGCACGCGTCGGTGACCATGTGGCCGTGTTCGTACTGCGCGTACAGGCCGCCGGTGCAATCCAGCGAGACAAAGTCGAATTTAAGGCCGTGCCCGATCATGTACTCCCAGTCGCTTTCGGGGAAAATTCCCGTGTCGTGGGCGTACAGTATCGTCTTTCCGCCGCCGGCAATAATATATATGACCGAATCGGCGTACGGGTCGTGATCGGCGTCAAGCGGCGTCACCTCGTAGCCCTCTATATTTACCGTTTTAAAGCGTTCCAGCGCCTGTGTATGTACCCGGTCCGGCGCGCAGCGTTCCGTGGCTTTACGGACCATCTGGACGGGTTTTTCAGTGCCGTATACCGTGAGCACCTCCGCGGAGTCATTGTCCAGGTACGCGAAGCCCTGCCTGCGGTTGCAGAAGTCCTCGGGATAGAGGTGGTCTTCGTGGGCGTGGGTGATCAGGCAGGCGCGGATGCGGTCCATAGCTATATCGTTCTTTATAAAATGCCAATATGTATCGGCGGAAAAGTCGATCAGCAGCCTATCGTCAATGATACTCTGCGACCGGGTCCGTATATTCCGCCCGCCTTTTTCCCTCGCGAGTTTGCATGCCTTGCAGGTGCAGAACAGCGCCGGCCAGCCTTCCGCAGCGGCGGTGCCCAGGTATTTGATCTTCATGTGTTTAGTCCCCTTTGCTTGTGGTTATTCGGTTGGGACAATTATAGCACAAAACGGAACAATGGGCAACGCGAATGGCAAGGGCAAGGGGCAAAGGGTAAGAGGTAAAGGACAAAGGGCAAAGGGCAAATGGCAAAGGGCAAACGGTAAGAAGTAAATGGCAAGGAAGTAATTTGCCATTTTCAATTTGCCATTTTCAATTTGCCCTTTCATTTTCTCCGCTCTGCGAAGCCGAGTTAATGGCAAAGCATTTCGTTCCCCAGAAATGCGGCGCCATCGCTCGGTTCGCAGCATTAGTCCACGTATACCGTCAGCACC
>CACZOW010000288.1 GCA_902782885.1 uncultured Ruminococcus sp.
GTTTGCCGCAGTAACTGCCGCCGCGAGCAGCCGCAGCAGCTCCGCCGCACACCCGTACAGTTCCGGGCCGTTGTCCGGCCGGCCGGCGCTGCAGGCCAGGCACAGCAGCCGGCACATCGTCAGCACCTGGCTGTATTTACCGTATGTGCGCCGCATTCCTTCAAACCAGTCCGAGATCTCGAAACAATCATCCGCAGCCATGCTTCGGATCAAGCCCTCCATTTCCGGCCGGGCGGCCGGAGGCAGAAACGGCATTGCCCGCCACAGCAGCACACATACCGGGTCGGTTCTCCCGGCCGCAGCCCCGGCTTCCAGACTTGCCGCCAGTACCGCCGCGGTCTTTGCGGTCTCCCGCAGGAAACTGCGCTGTCGTCCATTCATCCGCATATCCTCAGCTTATTAGCCGCTCAAGGATCTCTTCGTACTGACCGCCGCATTCCGGAAGCAGGGTGTTGGCGCCGTCGACACGGTTCCGGCGTTTCGTGCGCTGTTCGCTGCGCCGTACCTCGCCCAGATATTTGTCTCTGCCCACCACCGGAAACAGCCTCTCCCGCGGCACCTCCTGTTCCGAGTAATCCCATGCCACGAAACGCACTTTTGAATAGACCAGCCGCCCGTTCTCCGCCAGCGCCAGGTAATAATTGCGGAACGACTCCATATCCTCCACGTTTGAACCGGGCGTCGCCACTACGTAGTTGCAGTTTTCCAGCGCCGCGTTCACCAATCTGCGGTCGTCGCCGCGGTCAACATTGATCACCGTCAAGTCAAAATTCGCGAAGCACCAGTCCACAAAACGGCGCACGTCCTCCTCCCGGCGCAGCGGCAATTCCAGACAGAGTTTGAACGCGCCCCGGTACAGCTCCGCGCCGCCGTTTTCCGTCACCTTCACCAGCCCGCGCTTCACCCATTCCGACACGTCGTGCAGGTACAGAGATTTGTGGTCAAATACGAACGGGTACACGTTTTTGTCGGCGACCAGCGGCTCTTCTTTGCCGTTTCCGTCGAAATAATACTCCAGACTTCGGCGGCCGCGCTCGGACAACGAAAATACCGCCGTCCGCAGTTTCAGACTGAACGCCGCCACGCCGGAAAGCTCGCTGACAAAACACGGATTGCCCTCAACCATTACGCAGGAACGCCTGAAATGCTTGAGCAGTTCAGGTATCTCAGCCTTGCTTCCTTGCGCGGCAGGAGCCCCGCTGCCGCTGCCTTCCACGGACGCGTCAACACTTTCCGTGCCTTCCGCTCCGCGCTTATCATCAGCAGCCGCGCCCCTGCTGCGCCCGCGCCGGCGCCGTCTGCCTCCGGCGTCATCCCGTACTCCGGCCTCCGCGCTTGAACGGATAAACTCCCGCAGCGTTTCGGCAACGCCGCTCACGCCCTTATACCTGGCCTCCGGATCGGGCAATGTACACGTTGCGATAAACTCTCCCGGAAAGCCCTTGAACGCGTACGAACCCGGAAACCCTTCGCGGCCGGTTAGCAGATATCCCATCAACACACCGAGCGCATAAATATCACTTTGCGTACATAGCTTGCCAAACAGCACCTCGGGCGCCGTGAAATACCTGCTGCCCAGACGGAACGTGCGTTCCCCCACGTCACGCGTTTCGCTGCCGGGATCGCGGGAATCCGGCAATACCGGCTCCGCCCGCCTTGCCGCTTCGTAATCCACCAGAAAGATCTCGCCGCCGACCCGGTTGCCCGCGTTCCCCCGGCTGTGTCGAATTATGATGTTCGAGGGCTTAAGGTCAATAAAAACTATTGCCCCCTGTCTGTTCCAGTGCAGGAACGACAGCGCCTCGCACACCCCCGTGAGCAATTCCGCGGCTTCCGCCGGTTCCAGCGGCCCGCCTGCCGCTACCAGCGCCTCCACCGTCTCGCCCTCCAGCCACTCTTCTGCCAGATAGCGGCCCGTTTCATCCTCAAAAGTGCAGATCAGTTCCGGCGCGTGCGGACTGTCCAGCGCTTTCAGAATCGCGGTCTCATCCTCAAATGACGCGTCGCCGGGCTCCCAGCGTTTTAGAAACACCTGCCTGCGTCCGTCTGTGTCGAACGCCTTGTATGCCCGGCCTCCGCACAGTGTATCCGTTACTTTGAATCTTCCGCCGATCACTTCGTCCATTCTAACGCCTCCGTTTCGCCGCAGTCCCGCGTTGTCCGTTCCGGTGAAAGCGGGCGACGAAAACACAGCCGCATGCCGGCAGGGTAGATTTGGCAGGAAAGCTGTTTTGATATCGTTTCCGCCGCCGTTTCGCTGCTTTCGACCGGGAGCCGGATTGTACCACAGCGCGTGCTTTCTTCGCTGATTTATGTGTAAATTTCCCGCGGACTTTTTCCGGTCAATTGAACAAAATGTAAAACCCGCTCCGTCGCCTCGCCAGGCGTGTTTTTTTCGATTTCCGACGAGTTGCCGCCTCCCACGCGGTCGATAGCGTTCACAATTATTTCCCGAAAATCCGCCTTATGCCCGCGGACCCGCATGAATACTGGGATTTCGGCGTTTCAGGCGTTTCGCGCAAAGCTTGACCACATTTTCGCAAAGTGTTGACAACAATTAATTTTTGCAGTATATTA
>CACZOW010000289.1 GCA_902782885.1 uncultured Ruminococcus sp.
CGGCGCCAGCCGTACGGCGACGTCCGTAGACACGGAGATCGACGGTCAGAAACTGCACATCGAATTCCCGAGCAAACTCGAAGCGGTGGTATACGGCCGTTATCCCGAAGGAGACTCGCGCAACGTACCGGGCATCCTGGCCAGCAAACTTGTGTTTGACAGCCATAATGCCGGAGAGGAAGTAAATGAGGAATTTCAGGTCGCAGCGCTGACCGCGCTGTATGAAGCCGATTCTTTCACGTTCGACGGAAAGCAGTACACCATCGACCGGTCCGGAGAAGAAGTTCTGATCAAGGATGAGGCAGGCAGCACATACGCCGGTATCTCCAAGTACTCCATCCGTACCCGCGAAGGTAAGGACTCCTTTGATATCGAATTCAAGAGCACGCTGGCGACCGAAGTGGAAAAAATGATCGACGGCGGCCTGCGCAGCGCGACGTTTGAATACAGCGTGCCTCAGCTCAACGATAAGGGCGAGTACGATCTGGACGACGAGGGCAAACTGGTCCTTGTGCCTGAGACGCTCAATATCGAGCGCA
This sequence comes from uncultured Ruminococcus sp., assembly GCA_902782885.1. Lineage (GTDB taxonomy): Bacteria > Bacillota > Clostridia > UBA1212 > UBA1255 > UBA1255. The sequence continues at coordinate 540 of CACZOW010000289.1, forward strand.
AGGAAGTCGCGGGCGAGGTCCGTTTCCACGTGAGTTACAACCAGCGCACCGAAGTCTGGTCCCTGTATGAGTCGCCTTCTGCGAAACATATCCTCGGCACCGACGGCGACGGTTACGACGTGTTCGCACGCATCATGTACGGCGGCCGTGTTTCGCTGATCGTCGGTTTCGTGGTCGTTATCCTCGAAACGATACTGGGCGTTATAATGGGCGGTATCGCCGGTTTCTTCGGAGGCTGGGTGGATACGCTGATCATGCGTCTCGTCGACGTGTTCTACTGCATACCTACGATGCCTATCATGATCATTCTGGCGTCCGTGTTCGATAAGATGAAAATGCCGCCTTACACGCGACTGTTCTGGATGATGGTCGTGCTTGGCATACTGGGCTGGTCAGGAATTGCCCGTCTGGTCAGAGGACAGATATTGTCCCTGAGAGAGCAGGAATTCATGACCGCGGCCGAAGCTACCGGCCTCAAGATCAGCCGGAGAATATTCAAGCATCTGGTTCCCAACGTAATGCCTCAGCTGATCGTTTCGATGACGATGGGCCTCGGCGGCGTTATCCTTCTCGAATCCACGCTGTCCTACCTGGGCCTGGGCGTTAAGCATCCGCTGGCTACCTGGGGCAACATGATCAACTCCGTGTCTGACATCGAAGCCATGAAGAGCTACACGTACATCTGGATCCCGGTCGGCGTGCTGATCTGTCTGGCGGTTATTGCGTTCAACTTCGTCGGCGACGGTCTCCGCGACGCGTTTGACCCCAAGATGAAACGCTGATTTGACGGGAGGCAGCTATGAGCAAAAGAAAGAAAACCAGTTATTTGTCCGGCAGCGATTCACACCGGATCTCCAAGGAAAACCGCAAGATCACGAAATACCTTGAAACGCTGCGCAACGACTCCAAGCGCAATCCGTCTCAGTACATCACTAAGATGCGGGACGAGAATAATATAGTAGAGCTGGACAACGTTTGTACGTACTTCTTCACCGATATCGGCGTCGTGCGCGCGGTGGACGGCGTATCGTTCGATATCCCGAAGTGCTCCACGGTGGGCGTAGTGGGCGAGTCCGGCTGCGGCAAGAGCGTTACCTCGCTCTCGATCATGCAGCTTCTGCAGCGTCCCACCGGACAGGTCGTAGGCGGTGAGATCCGGCTCAACAATGAAGACGGCACGGCGTACAACATCGTCAATACTCCCACCAGCATGATGCAGGAGATCCGCGGCAACAAGATCTCAATGATCTTCCAGGAGCCCATGACCAGCCTGAATCCGGTGTTCCGTATCGGCGCACAGATCAACGAAGTGCTGGAACTGCACCATAAAGAGATGACCAAGGAGCAGATTCACGACCGCACCATGGAAATGCTGGAAATGGTAGGCATTGCCAACGCGGAAGGCGTGTACAACATGTATCCTCACGAGTTGTCCGGCGGTATGCGGCAGAGAGTCATGATCGCCATTGCCCTTGCGTGCGACCCCAAGCTGATCATTGCCGACGAGCCCACCACGGCGCTGGACGTGACGATCCAGGCCCAGATCCTTGACCTGCTGCGCAACCTGAAGGACAAGATCAACAGCTCGATCATGCTGATCACCCACGACCTGGGCGTTATCGCCGAAATGGCGGATTACGTGGTAGTCATGTACGCGGGCCGCGTCGTAGAAAAGGGCACCGCTCATGATATTTTCCACAATCCCTGCCACCCCTACACCATCGGTCTGATGAAATCCAAACCGGTGGTCGGCAAGCAGGTCGACGAACTGTACAACATTCCCGGCAACGTGCCCAACCCGGTCAACATGCCCGACTACTGCTATTTCAGAGACCGCTGTGAAGCGTGCGATCACGGACTCTGCGCCGGCAAGTACCCCAGCGAGATACGCATCAGCGATACGCACGTAGTTTCCTGCCACCTGTTCGCGGACAAAGGCGAAGTGGTCGGACGCTCCCAGATCATATCCAACAGCAAGATACTGGAAGACCGTGCGAACTACAAAAAAACTCGCAAAAAAGTCGTAGGCGATGAGACAAAAGCGGGCGGCCAGAACAAAGCAGCCGGCGACCCGGAGGTTAAGTAACATGGCAGATAATGAAAAAAATAACATCCAGGAGAACGACGTAAATACGGCCCCGCTGGAAAACGTAACGGAAGGTCAGCCCGCCGGCGTCAACGGCGCAGGCTCTGAGTATCTGCTGGAAGTCCGCAATATGAAGAAATACTTCCCGATCAAATCCAGCTTTTTCCGCCGGGTGATCGGCAACGTCAAAGCGGTCGACGGCATTTCGTTCAAGATCAAACGCGGTACCACGATGGGTCTGGTCGGCGAGTCCGGCTGCGGCAAATCCACCGCAGGCAGAACGATCCTGCGTCTGCAGGATATTACCGACGGCGAGGTGCTGTTCAACGGCGTTGACATTTTCAAACTCCACAAGAGCGAACTGCGCAAAGTGCGCCCGAAGATCCAGATCATATTCCAGGATCCGTACTCCAGCCTTTCGCCCAGACTGCCGGTCGGCGAGATCATCGGCGAAGCGGTGCGCGAGCACAACATCGTGCCCAAAGAGCAGTTTGACGACTATATCTCGATGGTCATGCGCGCCTGCGGCCTGCAGGAGTACCACAAAGACCGTTACCCCCACGAGTTCTCCGGCGGTCAGAGGCAGCGTATCTGCATTGCCCGCGCGCTGGCGCTCAACCCGGACTTCATTGTCTGCGACGAGCCCGTATCGGCGCTGGACGTGTCGATCCAGGCGCAGATCATCAACCTGCTCAAGCAGCTCCAGAAAGAGTTCAACCTGACGTACCTGTTCATATCCCACGATCTGTCGGTAGTCGAGCATATCTCGGATACCGTCGGCGTAATGTACCTGGGCAATCTGGTGGAATACGCGGACACCGAGAAGATCTTCGCAAATCCGCTGCATCCGTACACGAAGGCGCTGTTCTCGGCGATCCCCGTGCCGGATCCGGACTACAAAATGGAGCGCATCGTGCTGGAAGGCAGCATCCCGTCCCCGGCCAATCCGCCCGCGGGCTGCAAGTTCCACACCCGCTGCAAGGAATGCCATATGATCTGCAAATACGCGGTGCCTGAGTACAAGGAGATCGAACCCGGTCACTTCTGTGCCTGCCATCTGTACAACACGCAGGAAGAAAACGATAAGTACGAGCAGGAGATCAAGGAAGCCATCAAGAACGAGGAGAAGAACCTCAAGAACGCCAAGAAGATAAAGAAGGCGGAGGAAGCGGCGAAGCTGGATTCCATCGACAACGGCTGATGGAAGAAAGATCCCGCAACCGGATCTGAACTACACGGCGCGGCGGTCGCTGTATGACAGCGCCGGCGCGCCGTTTTGAGTGCGCGCGATTGAAAGGCAGGATGCGGCATGAGCAGCGGCGTTGACAACAAAACCGTCACCAGGGCGGACAAAAAAGCGGAGAGACTTGCCCGAAAGCAGGCCCAAAAACAGGCGAAGCGGTTTGACCCCGAGGACGACGGCAGGGTGATCGCCAACATGAACGTAGACGGCATGCCCTGGCATAACCCGCTGCCGGGTCCGGATGCCCCCGAGGACGCGGAAGGCAACCGGGAAAAGCTGAGCAAGCTGGACAAAAAACAGACGTTTTTCCTGGTAATGGGCGTGGTGGGCGCCGCACTGGCGGTGGCGGCCGTGTTCATACTGATCTATTTCCTGTTCATCCTGTTTTGCCGTTTCGTCTGGTTCAAATAGTACAAAAACGAAGTGCCGCGTGGTATAATACACAGCGGCACTTGTTATTATTAAAAGGAGAACCGATCATGAACAAAGTAAGGATAGCGGTATTGGGCACGGGCCCGCGCTGGAACGGCCTGGCAGATTCGTATCTTGAGCATCCGGAGATGGAAGTCGTGGCGGTGTGTGACACTGCCGAAGGTCTGGCAGAAGAATCGGCGGCAAAAATAAAAACGCTCACAGGCGTTGACCCCAAAGTGTTCCATTCATATGAGGATATGGTCAAAGGCGCCGCGTACGATGCGGTAATGATCACCTGCGACCCGGACGTACAGGTGGATTACGCCGTGGCGGAAATGGACCGGGGCATCCACGTTATGACCGAGGTGCCCGCGGCATATACTATTGACCAGTGTTTCAGGCTGGTCAATGCCGTGCGCAAAAACGGGGTAAAATATCAACTGGCGGAACAGACCCGGTACTGGTATTTCATCAAAGAATGGCGCAAAATGGCGGAGCGCGGTGAATTCGGCCGCATATTCTATGCCGAAGGCGAGTATCTGCACTATTCGCCCGACTGGGATTTCTTCCGCAACAAAAAGACCGGCGCGCACGTATGGACCCACGATCCGTCTTACGACGGCGATCCCGAGTGGGAGCGGAACTGGCGGTACCGCGCGTTCCAGGACCCGATCTGGTATCTGCCGCACGAACTCTCTCCGCTGCTTTCGATCACCGGCGGACGGATCGAAAAAGTGTCCTGCGTAGGCACGAATAAAGACAATTCATATACGGAAGGATTCAATGTTCGCGACCTGGAGTGCGCGCTGATGTACAACAGCAATGACGTCGTATTCAGCCTCCGCGCCGGCTTTACCGCGCCGTACGGCTGGAAGCGCGACACGGCCTGCCACTGGTATCAGATCAAAGGCACGGGCGGCAGCGTGGAATCCGCGCGGTCAACGCTGGACCTGCCCAAACAGTTCAGACCCGACACCGGATGGATCGACCGACCGGAGTGGGGGTGCGTTGACCCCGAAGCGGACGAAATATTCCGCAACGCGTCCCACGGCGGCGCGGACCTGTATCCGATCTATTACTTTATTGACGCCATTCTCCACGACAAACAGCCTCCCATGGACGTGTACAAAGCGGTGGAGACCGCGGCGCCCGCGATCCTGGCAGCCGAGTCGGCGAACCGGGGCGGCGAACTGCTGGAAGTTCCGGATTTCCGTAAATAACGAAGGAGGGCAACGCTGATGCGCAACGTTTTTTATCTGATCGACCGGGCAAAAATGACGCAGCTGAACGCCGCGGGACAGGACTACACCCCCGCGTATATAAGGGCGCTGCTGAAATACATGGGCATTTCCGGGACCGCGTGTGCGCCGGAAGCGCTGGGAATGCTGGGCAAAAACGACGTGCTGCTGATCGGGGCCGAGAGCATCGACGCCGTTCCGGACGGTCCGGGTGCCGTAGTGCTTTTGGGCACGCGCATCGGCGCGCCGGTAAAGCCCGCGTCAAAACGCCCCGGGATCTGCGGCTGGTATCCGGTCAAAACTCCGGCGGCCAAAAAAACGTTGCTGCCGCTGTTCGCGCCCGTGGAAGACCCGCAGGCGGGGACAACGGAAGTATTGACCGAAGGCTACGTCGGCGAAGTGCGTCCGGAGGGCGAGGCCCGCGAACCG
>CACZOW010000290.1 GCA_902782885.1 uncultured Ruminococcus sp.
CCCAGGTCCCGGCACACCGCGAGGTAGCTGTCGGGGATCGCGCCGAGCGCGTCAAACTGCTCCAGCCTCACGATATCGTGATACGGGAAGAATTGCGCGCCTTCCGTGCGGTACGAACACAGCTGCACGTTGTAGAACGGGAATTCCGTGTGAAAACGTGCGCGTTCATCCGCCACGAACGCCGCCAGATCGCCGCAGTAGCGCGGCGCGGTTTCCGCCCAGCAGCCTTCGCTTTCGCCCTGGAAAAACAGCTGTCCGTAGAATTCGAGCCCCAGAAGCGGGCTGATCAGCGTGTTGTAATAGCCGCCGACGGGCATGTTGGCGCCGAGGGTGTAGCCGCGTTCCACGGCCAGTTCCGCGGGCATCAGTTCTCGCAGGCAGGCGCCGCCCGCACAGATCATGAACAGCCCCAGCGGCACGTCCGTATATTTTGTCAATTCTTTTGCAAAATAGTACCCCATCGCGGAGAAGTTCAGCGCGGCGTCACGGTCCGGACGCTGCCAGCGCCAATCGGGATCAATTATATCACACGCCGGTTCCGCGCAGTTGTCCCTGAACTCGTACGCCTTTGCCTGGGTCTGGCAGAAGAGGCGGAAATTGTCTTCCGGCGTGATGCGGTCGTACAGTTCCGGCGTGGTGCGGATGCAGGGCGCGAGATGGCATTCGGCATTTGATTGACCGCCGATCAGCCACACGTCGCCTACCAGTATATCGTCAAATTCCGCGCGGCCGCGTTCGGAGGCAACGATCATCTTCGTGCCTTCCCGCTGCGCTTCCCGCGCGCTGAATTCAAGCGTGAAACGGCCGTCGGCGTCAACTGCGCTCTCCGCCGTCTCTCCTTCCCAACTGCCGGTCACTTTCATGCCGATATGGCGCGAAAAGCCAAACACCCGCACGGGTTTGCGGCGCTGCAGCACCATATGCGACGAGAAGCAGCCGCTGACTTTAAATTCCGGCAATAATTCTACAGCATTCCCGCTCTGCGCCGCCGCTGTCGCGTTCGCGACCTGGCCGTCTGACCTGGGCAACGCCGGCGCCTCTGCCTGCTCCGTCTGAACCTCGCTGCGTGTTTCCGATGAATCTGTCATACAAAAAACCTCCGCTCCGGTGTGCGCCGCGCGCTCCCCGAAATGTGCTGCGCATATTATACACCAAATGGCGGAGGCGGGCAACGACTGCTTTAGTGCTTGGATAAATGATGCTTGAACGCCTGGGTAAATGTCGGCTTGGGGGCTTGGGTAAATGTCGGCCTGTTTCTCAGGTAAATGTGGTTTCCAAATGCCGGTCAGGGCGATGGTGCAGCCGCAATTCCTTATTTGGCTATTTGCGGCTGCAGGATCAGGGTGAAGAGCAGCCGCTACTCCATTCTTTGAAACGCTGTCTTCCATGATTGCTCAGACTCGTTCTATGCTTCGCCATCATGTTTTGGAAGACTATGTTTTTTTCGAATTTCCTCTTGAAATCCGAAATAATATGTGGTACAATGCACCTTGCGTCTGGGGACGTAGCTCAGTTGGTCAGAGCGTTCGGTTCACATCCGAGAGGTCATGGGTTCGAGCCCCCTCGCCCCCACCAAAAAAGGATCGTTTCTCAAAGAAGCGACCCTTTTTTTATTGTGAAACCAATTTCAAAAAGCGCGTTAATCCGGATACGCGTATTCGCCGTACACGCTCACCACTTCGATCTCCGCCAGCTCAAACTCGCCGAACCCGTCTTCGCCGATCGATCGGCTCTCTATTATCAGGGTGACAAACCTTGCGTCCGCGGCGTCAAATTCCAGCACGGGCACACAGTCGGGAGCGTCAATATTGACGTACCGGCACGCCTCCGTGTAATTGCGGCCGTCAGCTGAAAGCAGGACCGTGATCTCCCGCGGGAATGCCGCTCCGAAATAGCCGTCCTGCCGCGCCGGGTAAATGTCAACGCGCCTGACCTTAATGATACCGCCCAGGTCGACGGTTATTTGCGTCGACATGCTTTTCCTGTAATTGATCGTACCGTGGAAGCCGGTCTCGCGATCGCCGTCGGTCAGCTCGCCGCCCTGCGGCAGTTCGACGTTCAAAAAAGTGACCGGGCAGCCGAGGGCAACGTTGCCCTCTTTGACCATAGGCGTCGCGTCGGGGCCGGAGCCGGTCGGCAACGGACCGGTGTTGTCCGGCGCATGCGTTGCCCCGCCGCCGTCACCGCCGCAGCCCGCGAGCAGCAGAAGCATACCCGCGGAAAGTGCGAGAGCGGTCAACACGGCAATAACTTTCTTTATGCGGCGGGATCCGTTCATAACTCAATTAACTAATCAATTATCCACCTTGCGCTTGCGGGCTCTTTCGGCGGCGCGCTGGAATGCTTTGATGATCTCCACCAGCGGGATCATCAGGAACGCGAGGCCCATTGCCACCCCGTACTCCGCAAAGCTGATCTCAGTAAAGCCGAACGCGTTTCTGAGGAACGGAATGTATATGACCGCGGTGGTGAGCAGCAGCGAGCCGATGGTGGAAAGCAGGATCATGAGGTTGTGGTTGCCCTTCAGCATCATGCCGATCACCGACTTGCGCTGAGAACGCATGTTGACCGAGTGGAATATCTCCGCCATGGACATCGTCAGGAACGCCATCGTGATGCCGTCTTTGCTCTGCAGGTCGGCCCAGGTGTTGCCCGGTTCCATCAGGTGGCCGATGAAGTAGGCCGCCAGTACCAGCAGCGTCACCAGCGCGCCCTGATACACGCAGTCGCCGCCTACGCCGCCGGCAAAAATACCGTCTTTGCTGCGCCGCGGAGGACGTTCCATAATATCGCTTTCCGCCTTTTCCGCGGAGAGCGCCAGCGCGGGGAAGCAGTCCGTTACGAGGTTGATCCAGAGCAGATGCACCGGCCGAAGGATCGTGAATCCGAACAGGTTGGCAATGAATATCGACGCCACCTCGCTGAGGTTGGATCCCAGCAGGAACTGGATGGCTTTGCGGATGTTGTCATATATGCGGCGGCCTTCCGCCACAGCGGTGACGATAGTCGCGAAATTGTCGTCTGCCAGCACCATATCCGCCACGTTTTTGGTGACGTCCGTACCGGTGATGCCCATGCCCACGCCGATGTCCGCGGATTTGATGGAGGGCGCGTCATTGACTCCGTCGCCGGTCATGGCGGTGATGAGACCTCGTTTGCGCCAGGCGTTGACTATGCGCACTTTATGTTCCGGCTGTACACGCGCGTATACGCTGTACATGCCAACTTTCTTTTCGAATTCTTCGTCGGACAGTTCGGACAGCTGCGCGCCTGTTATCGCTCCGCGCTCGTCGTGCAGGATGCCCAGTTCTTTCGCGATGGCGACCGCCGTGTCCAGATGGTCGCCCGTGATCATTATGGGCCGAATGCCAGCGCTGTGGCACTGCTCGATGGCCGCGCTCACTTCGGGACGCACCGGATCGATCATGCCTACGAGGCCCAGGAAGCACAGATCGCGTTCAACGTTCTCCGACGTAACAGTTTCAGGCAGTTCGCGCCACACCCGCTGCGCCGCCGCCAGCACTCTGAGCGCCCGCTCCGCAAACGCGTGGTTCTGGGCAAGGATCGCCTGACGCCGCGCGTCCGTGAGTTCCGTAACAGTGCCGTCCGGCTCCATGACCGTGGTGCAGCATTTGAGCAGCTCGTCCGGCGCTCCTTTTGTAAACTGAATGATCTTGTCGCCGCTGCGGTGGAGCGTCGACATCATCTTGCGCATGGAATCGAAAGGCACCTCGGAAACTCTGGGTTCCGCCGCTTCCATTTCATACTTTTTCAGGCCGTTGCGGTTGGCAAAATCCACCAGCGCGTTCTCGGTGGGTTCGCCGGTGATATTGCCGTCGGCGTCAAGTTCGCTGTCGCAGCACAGCGCGAACGCCCGGGACAATGCCGCGGGTTCGATGCCGGTGCTGTCAACTACGGTCATCTTGTTTTGAGTCAACGTGCCGGTCTTGTCGCTGCAGATGATCTGCGCGCAGCCCAGTGTCTCCACCGCGGTCAGTTTACGTATGATCGCGTTTTTCTTGGACATATTGGTGACGCCGATGGAAAGCACCACGGTCACGACCGCGACCAGCCCTTCCGGTATCGCGGCCACCGCCAGGCTGACCGCCAGCATGAACGTATCAAGGAAGAAGTCCAGATCATGCCTGCCGCCGGCAATAAACTGGCGCACTACGCCGAACAGGAAAATGAATATGCAGATGCCGATGACCAGTTTGGTAAGCACCCGGCTGAGCTGCGCGAGCTTCTGCTGAAGCGGCGTTTTGGAGTCTTTCGCCTCCTGGATGGCCGTGGCGATCTTACCCATTTCGGTATCCATGCCCGTATCGGTGATCACCATGCTGCCGCGGCCGTAAACGACCACGGAACCCATATATGCCATATTGTGCCGGTCTGCCAGCGGCACATCCGCCGCGCCTTCCGCCAGTGTCATGGCTTTTACATATTTATCCACCGGGACAGATTCGCCGGTAAGGGAAGCTTCTTCGATCTTCAGGCTGGCGCTTTCCAGTATGCGTCCGTCCGCGGGTACCGCGTCGCCCGCTTCCAGCAGCACCACGTCGCCGGGCACCAGATCTTCGGAGTGGATGTGCACTACTTTTCCGTCGCGCCTGACTTTTGACGTCGCCGCGGACATTTCCTGCAGCGCCTCGATGGCTTTTTCCGCCTTGCTCTCCTGGAATACGCCCAGAAACGCGTTGATGATGACCACGATCAGTATGATCAGCACGTCCGCCGGAAAGCTGTGCTCAAGTATGGACGTGACGGCAGAGATCGCGGCGGCCACCAGCAGTATGATGATCATCGGATCCGCCATCTGCTTGGCAAGCCGTTTTATAAGCGACTCTTTTTCGGGCTCCTGAAGCTTATTCTTTCCGTGCTCTCCGAGCCGGCGTTCCGCTTCCGCGCCGGTTAGTCCCCCGGCGTCTGTATTGAACTCACTGAGGACTTTTTCGGAGTCTTCAAGATAGTATCTCAAATAAACCACCCTTTCGATACAGCGTGTCTTACGGCAACCCCGTTCATTTTATTGTACCACTTCCCGCGGACAACTACAAGTGCAACTTGCGCATTTTGCAAAGATTTCTGCGCTTTTTTCGTCAATCACCGCCGGTTTCGCGCGGTCAACGCCCTAAAAAGCACCGTTTTCCGCCATGCTCGGTCAATTTTTCACCGCTTTCAGGCCGCAATTCTACCATTAAGCAGGGGTACGTCCCCGTGTCAACGGCATTATTACACGTTTTTTGCGTTTTTTCAGGTGCAAAATCACGTCTGTGGAACATTCAGACGCATAAAATTTCCGCATTTTGTTTGATCATTGCCCGAAATCGGACAAATTTTCGACAATAATAAACCGATCCCCGAAAACGTTCCGCTTTCGGGGACCGGTCATCGCGGCGGGGTTCGCGTGTTTGCCCGCATAAACGCGGACGCGCAGGAACCGCGAAAGATCATTCAACTAAATTCGGACATTTTTTGCCGTTTTTATAGCAGCGGATGTACTCGCACAGCCAGCGGTAGTATTGATCGCCGTGGCCGCCCTCCATCGGCTCCACGTCGCGGCTGTATTCCTGATTGAAATTGTCCGTGAAAATGTAGCCCACGCCGTCAACATAATACTCCTGCGCGCACCACTCGTTCCACCAGGTCACCGTGACGATCTTGGGGTGCACGCTGAAGACGTTCTTCCATTGACCGTTCCAGAAGCGGCCGCCCTGCCTGCCGTGGGCGGTGGGCAACGACATATACGTTTCCTGCGTTGCCACATCCGCGCACATATGTTCCGGCTTCCCGTCCGCTCCGTACGACACCGTGCGGGAGTTGTCGATCTCCAGGTAGCTCCACTGGTTCACGGAAGCCTCGCCGCGCAGTCCGTACATGCTGCGCACCGTGAGCGCAGGAAACAGTGCTTCATAGTCAGTGTCATCCTTGCTCCAGTTCATGATAAACGGTCTGCCGTTCCAGTACACGAAGCAGTCCTGCCATTTTTCCGGCTGCATGAAGCGCTCGTACATAATGTCGAACATATTGCTGCTGCCCATCCAGAACACCACATACGGCGTGCCCTGCCCTTCGGCGCGCATCTCCATTATCGTATCCAGCAGTGCGATCACCGGACCTTCGATGTACGACGACCAGGGGCCGGTACCCGGATTATAGCCGGGCGAGGTGGCGTAGGTGTAGTCCAGAATAATGAAGTCCACGCCCGCGTTGTACAGCAGTTTCATATTGTTGCGGATCGCGTCGGTATCCGTGCTGCGGTAGTAGCCCTGCGCAGGCTTGGACCAGTAGTGGAATGCGGGCACGTGGTTGTGCTGATCGTTCTTCGTCCCGAAGCCGTACTCCGCACTGAAGCCGTACTGTTCGATAAGTTCCTCCACGTTGAGCGCCTTTTCGATCTTGCCTTTGCCCTCGCCGTGGATAGCATTGAACCACATGGTGTAGCAGATGCTCACCACGTCGGTGCGGTCGGTGATGTCCAGACCGAGACGGCCCTCGCCCACCGGCACGGCGGAAATAGTGGTCGTTGTCTTCTTTTTGCCGCGCGAGCAGCCGGTAATGCTGATATTGTCCATTGCAACGCCTCCAAGGTGTGAGAAGAACGAGAAGTATTCGCCTTCCAGCGCGTCCATATCGATGTTTCCGGTGTATTTTTCGCTGCCGGCGCCGTCGAACACGCTCATTTTGCCGTCCGCGCAGGCAACGCGCAGCACCAATGTGCCCTTCAAATACACATATATATCTTTATTCTCGGTTGCCACGATGTCAACATGCGTATCCCCTTTTATAAGGTCCCCGTCGACGTTCACCGTGACGTTGCCCGCCGGCCACGCCCAGTTCGTGCCGTCGCCGCCGTATATAGTAATAGACGATGAATTCTGGTTAAAGGCAATAAAAATACCGTCGCCCGGATTGTCCGCGATCGCGCCGATATTGCTCTTGAACACGCCGACCATGGCGGCCATCCACTGGCCTCTGCCCTGGGAATAGAACCGTCCGTCGAAAGACAGCTGCGCCTGCGAGTACTCATCGATCGGCCAGGGCACTCTGGGCGCCCAGGTGGTCCAGCTGCCTCCGAAATGGCTCTCCTCCGTCTCAGAATACGGTACATACAGCCACCCGTCCGCAATGCCCACGGCGTTCACGTCCCGCGCCTGCGCATCGTCGCCCACGGTCACGTCGCCGTCCGCGAAATCCGCTTCGAACAACACTTCGGCTCCGACGGCCTTGCGGTCAACGATCTGCCCCGCCAGCGATGTATCGTACGCGTCCGACACATGCACTACCGTGTCTTTTTTATACTCCACGAGCCCCTGATTGAATTTTCCGTCCTCGGCGGCACCGTCAACTCTGACGTTCACCGTGTCCGGCGCATCGTCGCCCGGTTTCGTACATCCTGCCTGGGTCAATATCATCACCGGCAGCAACAGCGCCAATACCGCCCTCACCGCCCGTTTTTTTGTTTCCCTGATCATATTTTCTCTCCTTCCGGCCGCGGTCAACTTCCGTGCCGATCCGGTATTATTTTACATTCGCGCGGGGCGGTTGTCAACGCAGGCAAAATACCGGGCTCTACTCCCGAAATCGTAATGACAATGCTTGATTCAAACATTGCGACAGATAACGCCTGTGAAAAAGGGTCTGAAAATGAGCGAGCGCGGCCTGTTACTCTGCTGAAATAAATACGATTTAGGGAGCAGAGCCTAAATACCGGAGTAAATGAAGCTTGTTTCTTGGGTAAATTTCACTCTTCAGCTCTGGTAAATGTCGGGCGGCTCTCTTCCGGGGCTCGCCTGACAGAACGTCGGACAGCGGTTTCCGGTCGGACACTCATTCCAACCTCATCTGCAGTAGGTATCTCACGCTCGAGGCGGTCGGCCGCTCCTTTTGATCCTATCCGCGGCCGGATCCCGCCGGCCGCTCCGCATTTACCCAGGCACGCAAGCCTCATTCTTCTATTCTGCATTCCTGCAGAAACCGGCTGGGCTCCTCGCCCCGGATGCCGCGCTTCTCCGGACAGCACAGGACCAGCCGCTTTTTGGCGCGCGTCATTGCCACATAAAGCAGGCGGCGCTCGTCCTCCAGCGCCTCTCCCGCCGCCTCCGAGCCCGGCAGTTCGCCCTCCAGTACGTCGATCACCAAAACCAGATCGTATTCCAGCCCTTTCGCTGAGTGGATCGTCGAGAGCATTACGCCGGAGAAATCGGAGGCATCGATTCCGGGAGCCGCAGTTACGCTGTCATACCGCCTCAGCCGGTCCAGCCGCCGGAGACAGTCCGCGTAAGAATACGCTCCGTCGGTCAGCATCTCCAGAAAATCCAGTCCGAGCGACACCGTTTTGCGGTCACGCCCCTCCAGCCGGCACTGCTCTTCGGCGCGTTTGGCGAAACCTCCGCGGAGCAGTTTTTTCAGCACCGCGCCCGGTGACGGGATCACAATGATCCCGCGCCGTTCCGCTTCGGCCAGTTCCCGCAGGAACGCACTGACAACAGAGTTTTCGGCGGTATCCGGGCAATTGCCCGAAGTGCGGTACGGGATCCCGGACGTTGACAACGCCAGCCGCACCGGCAGCGAAGACATGCCGTTGCGGTACAGAACGGCAACAGACTCGCCGGAATTGACCGCCCGGCGTGCCTCATACGCGCAGAATTCCGCCTGTGCCGCCGCGTTCGCGAATTCCCGCACCGACGCGCTGCCCTGCGCCTCCGGCCGCAATGTAAACAGATCCTTGGAAAAGCGACGTTGGTTCACCGATACCAGGGCGGAAGAGGCGGCGACGATCTCGGGCGTTGAGCGGTAATTGCGGGTGAGCGCGTAGCGGGCCGTATTCGGAAACTCCTTGACGAATTCGAACAGGCACTCCGGTTCGGCGCCGCGGAAACCGTAGATGCTCTGGTCGTCGTCGGCAACGATAAAGATATTGTCCCCCGGCGCGATCAGCCGGATGACTTCGTATTGGCTGCGGGACAGATCCTGCGCTTCGTCCACCTGTATGTAATCGAACCGGCGCTGCACTTCGCGCCGCAGTTCCGGCTCCGTCCGGAGCAGTTTAAGCGCGAAAGCGATCATATCGTCGAAATCCAGATAGCCGTGTTCCCGTTTCACGCGTCCGTACTCCTGCGCGATTTCACTGTAGCGCCGGATCTGATTTGATCCGGACGGTCTGCCGCGTGCCGCGGAGCTGTCCGCCTCTTTACGGAAATAGCCTTTTAGCCGCGCCAGCATCGCTTCATCCGGCCGCACGCCGTTAAACTTTTCGTATATTCGCGAGAGCACCTCGTTTTTCGGCGAATCCTCGCCCTCGATCCGTTCGAACCGCCGGCCGCTTTTTCGCTCGTACATACCCACGATACCGTTGCAGTACGCGTGCACCGTGGAGAAGACCGGAACGGGCACGTCTTCGCCGTTTACGCCCGCCATCAGCCTGTACCGTTCCCGCATCTCCGCCGCCGCGGCGCGGGTAAAAGTGACGCACAAAAGCCGTTCGGGAGCGCGTATTGCCCCCGCCAGGCGCACGGAACGGCTGGTTATAACAGTGGTCTTGCCGCTGCCCGGACCCGCCAGAACGAGTGCCGGACCGGCGCCGTGGCTGACCGCGGCGCGCTGCACTTCACTGAGTTCGTATGTCATCGTCAGTATTGCTTTCTGCGAATGTTCGTAAGTTTGTTGATCAGCTTGGCGAAAGGCTTTTCAATGACGTATGTGACGGCAATTGCCGCCGCGATCGCCGCCAGCGCCACGATAAAAGTATATTTGTGCATCCAGGGGCGATCGTCCGCGATATTCGGCAGCTGCTCGCCCTCCCAGTACGGGATCTTGTGCTCCTTGAGTTTGACGGCAATGACCTGATGCCATATGTACAGGTTGTATGATATGCCGGCCAGGAAGTGCATGACTTTATTGTCAAAGATCTTGCGCACCCATTTCACCGAGAACGCGATGCTGACGCAGATCAGCAGATAGAACACGGACAATATGAACCGGCTCTTCAGCTGCCAGTGAGTCAGATCAGCCCCGCGCGGCCCGGTCCGCAATATGAACCGCACCGCCAGGAACGCGCCGAACGCCGTAAGCGTAAAGAATGCGCCGCTGAAGCGGCTGCGCTTCATGTTGTTGGCAACGGAAACGAACAGCAGCGCGCCCAGCATTCCGTTGGCGAACACGCACAGCAGCGCCGGCATCTGGTTGAAATGCCAGCGGTACGCCCCGTCGTCCAGGGGCAGCACCTTTTTTAACACATAATAATACGAAAGTCCCACCATGCCGAAGTACGTCAGCATCGGCTTTTTGCGGAAACAGTATGCCAGTATCGGGAAGATCAGGTAGAACTGAACTTCCACCGCCACGGTCCACAGCGCGCCGTTGAAGGGGGTGGATATGTACGTCTCCGCGGTGAGGTTCTGCGTGAACGTCAGGTTCGCAAACAGCTGCTTCATCAGCTGTTCGTCGCGGAAAAACGCGCCGGCGGTCGCGTAGTGCTTCTGCGGGATTATAATAAAAAACAGATAGATCAGCGTGCAGAAGTAATACGACGGCACGATGCGCGCGATGCGTTTGATGTAGAAATTGCGGACTTCGTACCGGTCCGGCAGTCCGGGCCGCCGGTCGCCGCCCTCGATCATATACCGGGCGTACGGCAGAAACAGGCAGAACCCGGTGAGCAGGATCATCATGTCCACGAAGAACGAGCCGTAGCGCTGCAGCCATTCGAAGGAGATTATGTCGATGCCCAGCGCTTTGATCCACTTGGGCGCGGGAAAGTTCCACGTCCACCAGGACTGCTGCCAGACGTGGAAATGAGCAACGGTCAGGATCGCCAGAAACCTGATGCCGTCCAGCACGCCTACGTAACCGGTGGGAATGGCTTCTCCGGGAGTGTCGCAGAAAGCGTTCTTCAGTTTTTGGCCGAATTCGGAGGCTTTCATTGACGCTCCTTCCGACCGGAGGTTCCGGTCACATTTTTTCCACTACGTTGACGCCGATGAGCCGGAGCGCCGTGCGGATGCAGGCGGCGGTGCAGGCGGTGAGACGCAGACGGGAAGCGCGGATATTATCATCCTCCGCCTTCATAATGGCGCAGGTGTTGTAAAACTTATTGAACTGCTGCGCCAGGTCGGTCACATAGCGTGTGACGATGCTGGGCTCGTAGCGGGCCGCCGCGTCGCGCACCGCGTCCTGCAGACCGGCCAGCAGTTTGATCAGCGCGTATTCTTCGTCTGAAGTAAGCAGTGACGGATCCGCGTCCGCGAATTTGATTCCCTGCTCTTCCGCCTTCGCCAGCACGCTCCGGCCGCGCGCGTACGCGTACTGCACGTACGGACCGGATTCGCCTTCGAAGTCCAGTATATCCTTCCAGGTGAATATAATATCGCGTTCACGGCTGTTCTTCAGGAACGTGTAGATCACGGCGCCGATGCCCACGGTCTCCGCCACGCCGTCGACGTCGTCCACTTCCTTGCTGGTGGAACTCTGTTCGATGATCTCGCGGGTCTTGGCCACCGCTTCGTTCAGCACGTCTTCCAGGAGGACAACGTCGCCGTGGCGCGTTGACATCGCCTTGTCCGGGAAGCGCACGTATCCGAAGCCCACGTGCACACAGTCATCGGCGCAGTCAAAACCCATCTTTTTCAGCGTTCCGAACACCTGTTTAAAGTGCAGCGTCTGCGGCGTGCCCACCACGTAAATGTTTTTGTAAAAATCGTAATGGCGCTTGCGGTAGATCGCGGCGGCGATATCGCGCGTGGCATAAATTGTGGTACCGTCGGATTTGAGAATGATGCAGGGCGGCATGGATTCGTCGTCAAAGCGCACCACCTGCGCGCCTTCGCTTTCCTCCAGGAGGCCCTTCTCGCGCAGTATCTCCACCACTTCCGGCATTTTGTCCGTGTAGAAACTTTCGCCCGCGAACGAGTCGAAATTCACGCCCAGCAGGTCATACATGCGGTTGAACTCTTTCAGGCTGGCGTCAACGAACAGCTTCCACAGCGCCGTGATCTCCGGATCTCCCGATTCCAGCGCTTTAAAATTTGCTCTGGCCTCGTCTTCCAGTTCCGGACGCTGCTCCGCCTCCGTGTGAAAGCGCACGTACAGCTTAAGCAGCTCGTTGATCGGGTCCGCCATGACCGTGGCCTCGTCGCCCCAGAGCTTGTACGCGGTGATCAGTTTGCCGAACTGCGTGCCCCAGTCGCCCAGGTGGTTGATGCGGACCGTATGATACCCCAGAAATTCGTAAATACGCGCAATGGAATGTCCCAGCGCCGTGGATACCAGATGACCGATATGGAAAGGTTTGGCGATGTTTGGTGAAGAGAATTCCACCAGCACCGTGCGCCCGCTGCCTTCGTCGGAACGGCCGTAGCTGTCGCCCAGACGGTCAATATTCTCCACCACGGTACGCGCCACCGCGCCCCGGTCCAGGAAGAAATTCAGATATCCGCCGGCAACTCTGATCTCCGCTATCACGGCGGGAAGCGGCTGACGGTTCAGGCACTCCAGAATGTCTCCCGCGATCGCCGGCGGCGCCTTGCGCAGCGTCCGGGCCAGTTTAAAGCACGGGAACGCCAGGTCGCCCAGCTTGCGGTCCGGCGGCGTCTCCAGCGCGTCCGCCACCATGGCGGCGTCAATATTCTCATTCGTCGCGGCGATCAGCTCCGCGATCAGCTGTTTTTCGTCTGTCATTTATTCTGATTTCCTTTATCGGTTTTCTGTTTGTCGAGTTTCGCGGTCAGGTACGTTCCGGCGACAACGGTCAACGCGAATATCACCGCCTGGTACGCCAGCTCCAGTTTTGTGAACGAAATGAAGAAGCACAGAGCGGCGGCGATCAGCGTTGACCTCAGCTGCCGGAGATCGGTCACGGCATACACTATGAAGGCGATCATGAGCACGCTGAACCACACGACTGTATTGTACCCGCCGCCGGTGTTGAAAATGTTGGCGAACTGACCGATCAGGCCGTTGTCCATTGTCTGCCTCCCCGCGTGTCGCGCTTTATACCACTATGTTGACGATGCGGCCCGGTACCACGATCACCTTGCGCACCGGTTTGTCCCCGATGAGCGCTTTTATCTTTTCATCCGCCAGCGCGGCGGCTTCCACCGCTTTCACGTCGGCGTCCGCGGGCACGACGATGCGGCCTTTGAGTTTGCCGCAGATCTGCACCGCCAGTTCGACTTCGGCTTTTACGGTGGCGCTTTCGTCGAATTCCGGCCAGCTTTCCTGATATACCATTTTATCGGACAATCCGAGCCGCTGCCATATCTCTTCGGTGATGTGGGGGGCAACGGGATTCAGCAGTCTGAGCAGCACGCTGAAGTCGCCGCGGGAGAGTTCGCCTTTTGCGTAGATCTCGTTGACCAGCGTCATCATGGCGGCAATAGCGGTGTTGAACTTCATCCGCTCGTAGTCGTCGGACACTTTGCGGATCGTCTCATGCAGGACGCCGCGGTTCGCCGCGGATTCGCCGGCTTCGTCCGTGACCATATCCTGCAGTTTCCAGACACGTTCAAGGAAGCGGTAACAGCCGCGCGCGCCGTTGGTAGACCACGGTATCGCCTGATCGAAGGCGCCCATGAACATTTCGTACAGCCGGAACGCGTCCGCGCCGATCTCCGCCACGATGTCGTCGGGATTGATGACGTTGCCTCTGGATTTGGACATCTTCTCGCCGTTCTCGCCCAGGATCATGCCGTGGGACGTGCGCTTCACGTAGGGTTCCGGACAGGGAACCGCGCCGATGTCGTACAGGAATTTATGCCAGAAGCGGGAGTACAGCAGGTGCAGCGTGGTGTGCTCCATGCCGCCGTTGTACCAGTCGACGGGCAGCCAGTATTTCATTGCCTCTTCGGACGCGATGCCTTTGTCGTACTGCGGATCCGTGTATCGGATGAAGTACCAGGAGGAACCGGCCCACTGGGGCATGGTATCGGTCTCGCGCTTGGCGGGAGCGCCGCAGCAGGGGCAGGTGGTATTGACCCAGTCCGTGGCGTTGACCAGCGGAGATTCGCCGCTGTCGGTCTGCACGTAGTGCTCCAGTTCGGGCAGCTTCAGAGGAAGCTCTTCCTCGGGCACGGGCACCCAGCCGCATTTGTCGCATTTTACCAGCGGAATAGGTTCGCCCCAGTATCTCTGGCGGCTGAACACCCAGTCGCGGAGCTTGAAGTTGACCTTGCGCACGCCTTTGCCCTGCTCGCTGAGCCAGTCGATGATGGCCTTCTTGGCCTCCGCCACGGAAAGACCGTTGAGGAAACCGGAATTGACCATCGTGCCGGTCTGGATGTCGGTGAAGGCGGCTTCCTGAACGTTGCCCCCGGCCACCACTTCGATGATCGGAAGCCCAAACTTTTTGGCGAACGCCCAGTCGCGGTCGTCGTGGGCGGGCACGGCCATGATGGCGCCGGTACCGTATGAGCTCAATACGTAATCGGAGATCCAGACGGGTATCTCCGTGCCGTTCACGGGGTTGATCGCTTTAACGCCTTCCAGCGGCACGCCGGTCTTGTCCTTGGCCAGTTCGGTGCGTTCGAAATCGCTCTTGCGCGCGGCTTCGGCTTTGTACGCTTCCACTTCGGCGTAATTGGTTATGTACGGTTTCAGACGCTCCACCACGGCGTGCTCCGGCGAGACTACCATATATGTGGCACCGAACAGCGTGTCGGGCCGGGTGGTGTATACGGTCAGTTTCTCGCCCAGCGCCGGCAGATAGAAGTCAACTTCCGCGCCCTCGCTGCGGCCGATCCAGTTGCGCTGCTGCGTCTTTACTTTTTCGATGAAGTCAACGCCCTCGAGCCCGTCCAGCAGCTTCTGCGCGTAATCGGTGATCCGGAGCATCCACTGGGATTTTACTTTGCGGACCACTTCCCCGCCGCAGCGCTCGCAGACGCCGTTGACCACTTCTTCGTTGGCCAGACCGACTTTGCAGGAGGTGCACCAGTTGATGGGCATCTCGGCTTTGTACGCGAGACCCTTTTTGAACAGCTGCAGGAAGATCCACTGGGTCCCGTGATAATAGTTCGGGTCGGTGGTGTTGACCTCGCGCGTCCAGTCGAAGGAGAAGCCCAGCATTTTAAGCTGACGGGTGAAGCGGGCAATATTTTCCGCGGTCACCTTCGCGGGGTGCACGTGGTTCTTTATGGCGTAGTTCTCCGCGGGCAATCCGAACGC
>CACZOW010000291.1 GCA_902782885.1 uncultured Ruminococcus sp.
AAACCCCTGATTCAGCCACGCGAATCCGATCGTTCTGCCGGTGGCTTCCACTTCTTTGACGTCGACCGTATTGACCCCCGCCGCCAGAAGCACGAACAGCACCAGCGCCGCCGCGGCGATAATTATCAATTTTTTCATTTGTATTGTCCTCGCTCCGGATATTGCGTTTCTCGGTCACTTCCGGCGGCATACGCCGCGCAGAAGATCCCATTTATGTATAATACCACAAAACGCTTACGATTACCAGCGTACAATTGACAACCTGCGCAAAACATGGTATCATTTTCCGCGAAAGGAGCGATTCGCTTATGAGTATTAAAGAATTCCTTCGAAACCTTTTCAAAAAGACCGAAAAAGAGATAGTCGCCGCCGCGTCCAAGAAGTCGGAGACCGTGACGCTGTCCGCGCTTCCGGAAAACAAGGAAGCGATGCTGGCCATGCCGGAATTTGACCGTACGAATCCGTACAAAGTTGCCGCCTTCACCGTAGCGGCGCTCAACAGATTCACCGCCTCAAAAGACGAATGCTACGCTATGCTGAACGACCTCAAAGGACCGGAGCCCCTCTCCAACTATGAGAAAGAGTTCATTCGCGACCGGTTCATGGACGGAAAAGATTACGTCGTTCGTTCGTACTTTGCCGGCGCCACCCCGGACAACGATTACGCCCCGACCATTCCTTACAAAGTCACTCTGATCGAGCAGTCCAACAGCCGCGAGAACGTCGGCTACATTTCGCTGTGGATCCCCTCCGGCGGCGCGGACAATCCCCGCATGATCAAACTGCGCCAGAAAGCTTCCACCAAAGAGTGGTTCCTGTATCAGGTAGAATTCCTGCTGGGCGATATCCGGATCCCGAAGTCCCGCGACAAATGGGCCTGACGCTCAAATACTTAACTGAACAATAAAAAAGCGGAGCCCGGTCGCTCCGCTTTTTTATATGATCTCCGTCAGGCTTCGCGCGGAAGCGCCGCCCGCTTCGGCCGGCATTTTGCCGCCTCCCGTACGGCATATCTGACGCCGAGAACGATAAAGAATATCAGATTGAATGCCGCGAAATAAAGTTCCGTCATCAGCAGCGGATTCAGGAAGCCGAGGCCCTGCGCGGTCAATCTATCCGCCACGCTCTCAAACACCGGCACTCCCCCGAGATCGCGGTACAGCATAAAGTCGTATCCGCTCATGAAATCCAGCGGGATAGCTATCAGCGAAGCCGCGACCTGAAACAGAAAGCCGTACAGGACAACGGAATAATCCTGCTCGGTATAGTCGGCAACATACAGCAGGAGCCCCGTGAAGACCATGATGAAATGCCACGTCATGGAATAAAACGCGCCGAAGGACCAGAACGGATAATATTTGAACGCGTTTAAAAACAGCATGTTCGCAATACCGCCTATTATACAGCCCGTCATCAGCCAGCATTCAGCGAGCTTTTTAATTTTGCCCTTTCCGAAGCCTGCAAGCAGCGCAGCCGGCATTATGAGCGAGCAGGTATCGAAGGGCAGCAGTCCCTTGTTGAACTCGCCGTCGTATCCGATGTCATACACCGTTTCCCAGGCAGTCTTGGTAAGATAAAACAGGATCATGAAGATGCCTATGACGCGCAGCAGCACGCGCACTTTGTCCTTACTGAGTTTGCGAAGTGCAAACAGGATCACGGCCATGGCCACAAATGAGACCGCCAGATACACGTACTGCGGCGCGCCGCCGAAATCCTGGCCGTCGTATCCGCTGATGTTGTACTTATATTCAAAGAAGCTGTAATCGCCGTTAAAAAACAGTTTGTCCATATTGTCCCCTTAAGCCCCGCGGCAGTACCGGGGGCGCGTTTATTTGCGGCTGTTATTTTATATCTTTACGGCGGTATTGACAATATGCGGCCGCAATCCCCGCGGCGCAGATGGCGGCTCCGACCGCGATCTTCGGCCAATCAAGACTGTTATTGACCGCTATGTCCCCTCCGTCGCAGTATCCGTAAGGAGTGATGAATTTCAGGAATTTCACTTCTTTAGTAATGTTGGCAATGATATTCAGGAAATACATGAACGCCGCAATGCCTATGCCGATCCCGACGCC
>CACZOW010000292.1 GCA_902782885.1 uncultured Ruminococcus sp.
CAGAGAAGGCGCCCGACGAGGATAAAAAATGACAAATCGCGAATTTTATCCAATTTTCCGCAATGCTGTATGTTGAGAAGGCGCCCGAAGCCTGCGCCCGGAGCCGGCGCACAATCAGATGTTGTCCCGAAGCCGGCGCCAGGCATTGCCCGGTCAGGCGCCATGTCATGCGCTGTCCCGGAAGATCGGGACCAGGCAAAGATCAGTCGATCCGATGACTCTGCTCAAAGAATATTGACGCTTTTTCCGCTTATTTGCAATTTGCCCCCGCGGTGTGGTAAACTACCGGCGTAGAATGGCTGTGAAAGGAAGCCGCAGGATGAAGTCGAGAAAACTGGAATTGTTCATATGCATATCTTGCGGAATTGCGGTCATAGGGTTCATTTTTTTCACAACGAAGCCGTCGGAGCTGGCAAAAGCATTGTCCGAGCTCAGTGTGCTGCCGCTGCTGGCTGCCGTGCTGTGCATGGTCTTTTATTGGCTGGGCGAGATCCTCACGGTGCACATATTGCTGAAAAAACATTTCAGGGACCAGAAATTCGGCGATTCGGTCTGTCTGACCATGGGCGGACTGTATTTCGGAGCCATAACGCCGTTTTCATCCGGCTGCCAGCCGTTTCAGGTGTACTACCTGTCGAAGAAGGGCAGGGACGTGGGCACGGCGGCCAGCGTGCTGCTCGCTAAATTTATCGTGTATCAGTGCGCGCTGGTGGTGTTGTCGACCACGCTTCTGATCCTGCGCCGGAAATTTTTCCACGCGGCGGTGCCCGGGTTTTACCGGCTGGTGCTCGTTGGTTACGCGATCAATCTGGCAATATTGGCTTTTCTGATTTTTTTAGGTGTTTTTCGCGGCATTGCCGACAATATCTGCCGGTTTTTCATTAAGCTCGGCGCAAAGCTCCGCATTGTCAAAAAGCCGGAGGATACGCTGAACAAAGCGGAAGACGCGCTGGAAATGTTTCACAAGACGTTCCGCGATATGCGTAAAAACGTGCCGGCGCTGCTGCTGGCGTTCGCCTGTTCGGTGATGGAACTCGGCGCGTTTTTCTCCGTTTCTTACTGCGTGTACCGCGCGTTCGGACTTACCGGAACGGACCTGATCACGATCGTTGCCGCACAGAGCTTCGTGCTGGTAATTGCCTCGTTCATTCCGATCCCGGGCGCCGGCGTAGGCGCGGAAGAATCATATTACTTCCTGCTCCGGAATTTCTATCCGGAGGAAGGGCAGATCAAGGTCGCAATAATCATATGGCGGCTTATAAGTTACTATTTGACATTGCTCACAGGTATGTTTTTCGCGATGCACATACGGCGGGTGAAGGATGCCGCGGCTAAAAAGGCGCTTTCCGAAACCGCCGGCGCGGAGGCACCGGAAGCACCGCAAATTGAGGAGGACAATGATAATGAAAATAGGGTTGTTTAACGACTCTTTCCCGCCGACGATCGACGGCGTTGCCAATACGATGATCAATTACGCGCAGATCCTGCACGGAATGGGGGACAATGTGACCGTGGTCACCCCTAAATATCCGAACGTAGTTGACGAATACCCGTTCAGCGTGTTCCGGTACAGTTCGATCCCCGCTAAATTTGTGCGCAACCTGCCGTACCGCGTAGGCAACCCGTTTTCCCCGGTCACCGTGCGCAAAGTGTACAAAATGGGCTTCGATATCATGCACATCCACTCGCCGTTCGTGTCGTCGCTGCTGGTGAACCAGGTGCTGGATATGAGCCACAAAGAGATACCGCTGGTGATCACATATCATACTAAATACGACGTGGACATCAAGCGCTACCTGGCCGCGCGCAACCTGCAGAGGCTTTTGGAGCGGATCATACTGGGCAATCTGAAAAAGGCGGACGAGATCTGGGCCGTGTCAAGGGGCACGATCGACAGTCTGCGCGCGCTGGGATACAAGGGTGACGTACAGATCATGCCCAACGGCACCGATTTTCCCAAGGGCAAAGCGCCGCAGGCGGAGGTGGACGAGATCGACCGCGTGTACCGCACGGGCAATGAAGAATTGGTGTTTCTGTATTGCGGCCGCATGATGTGGTACAAAAATCTGAAGATCATCCTGGACGCGCTGCAGATACTTAAGAACGAGGGCGTCAATTACAAGATGTTTTTTGTCGGCGATGCGCCGGACCGTCCGTCGGTGGAGGAGTACGCCCGGAAGCACGGTCTGATGGACCGCCTGATATTTACCGGCGCGATAACCGACCGGGAGAGGGTGCGGGCGTTTTTCAGCCGCGCGGATCTGCTGCTCTTCCCGTCTACGTACGATACGGCAGGACTGGTGGTGAAAGAAGCGGCGGCGTGCGAATGTCCGTCTGCGCTGATTGCCGGCAGCTGTGCTGCGGAAGGCGTTGACGACGGATCTACCGGGATCCTGGCGGGAGAGGAAAACGCGGAGAGTTTTGCCCGCGCGCTGCTTGACGCGGTACGGCAGCCGGGATTGCTGAAACAGCTGGGACAAAATGCGCAGCGGCATATTTATTCCTCCTGGGAGGATTCCATTGCCCTCGCGCGCGCACGTTACAACGTGGTGGTGCAGGAGAAAAAGGAAAAACTTGCGGCGTCAAAAAAGAAGGGAAGATCTGCCTCGGGCAATAAGGCAAAACCCAAAAAGGTTGCCTCCGTCCAGACTGCCCCGAAGGAGAAAAGCGAACAATGAAAGTCCTGCTTTATACTGAATTTGAAAAGGCGCTGTCCAAGTCCGGCCTGGGCAAAGCGATCCGCCACCAGATGCGCGCGCTGGAGGAGAACGGCATTCCGTATACTACCTCGCCGAAGGACGCGCACGATCTGATACATATTAACTATTACGGATTGAAGTCGTACCGGCTGGCGAAAAAGGAGCATCGCCGCGGCGGCAAAGTGGTGTACCACGCCCATTCCACCGAAGAGGATTTCCGGAATTCGTTCGTGTTTTCAAACCTGATCGCGCCGCTGTTCAAAAAATGGATCTGCAAATGCTACCGCACCGGCGACGTGATAATCACGCCCACGCCCTACTCGAAGCGGCTGCTGGAGGGGTACGGGCTTAAAAATATCGTTGCCCTCTCCAACGGCATAGATCTGGAGTTTTTCCGGCCGGACAAAGCCGCGGGAGAGGAGTTCCGCGCCAAATACGGTTTTAAGCCTGAAGACAAGGTGGTGCTGGGCATCGGCCTGTACCTTAAGCGCAAGGGAATTCTGGATTTTGTGGAACTGGCGAAGCAGCTGCCCCAGTACAAATTTATCTGGTTCGGATACACGAATCCGGCGCTGGTGCCGCGCAATATCCGCAAGGCGGTAAAAACCAAGCTGCCGAATCTGCAGTTTCCGGGTTATGTGGAACCTTCGGAGATCATGCGGGCAATGAACGGCGCGGACGTTTACCTCTTCCCGACTTACGAGGAGACAGAGGGGATACCGGCGCTGGAAGCGTGCGCGTGCGGTCAGCGGCTGCTGGTGCGCAATATTCCGGTCTTTTCCGGCTGGCTGGAGGACGGGGTCAACGCATATATGGCGGATTCTGTCGACGGCTTCCGCGATAAGCTGTGCGGCATACTGGAGGGCGAGCTGCCGGATCTGACCGCGGCGGCAATGTCGGTTGCCCAAAGCCGCGAGATCCACAAGGTCGGCCGCGAACTGATCGAAGTTTACCGCGGCGTGTTGGGCAATGATTGAGCGGTTTTTTGCCCCGATTTCGAGCGATTTTGCGGATTTTCTTTGTTTTTGAAGCAAAAAGCGGGCAATAATGCGGGCGTTTGCCGGAGTTTTCCACAATAATTCGGCCGAGTTTTCCACAGGCTGTGGATAACTGTGGAAAAGTGGCG
>CACZOW010000293.1 GCA_902782885.1 uncultured Ruminococcus sp.
CGCATCGGCAAGCGCTTCGATTTCTTTAAAAATGTCATAAAAGACTGCGGTTTTGACTATATCGCGCACTACCGCAATATGCAGCCTATATACGAGAAGATCGACTGATTCGTTTTATTCTCAGATCGAGTGGTCCGCCGGCAGATCCTCTCCCGCCCAGACGCGCACCGAAGTGTGGGGCGCGGGGGGACAGGTCCAGAAATCGTTGTCCGCGGGGAGGCCCAGCGGCAGGAATCCGGCCGTGCACAAATAAAGACTGCCCGTGCAGATGTACAGCTCGCCTAAGGACGGCTGATCGCCGCACAGTCCGATCTTGAGCCAGCCTTCGGTATCAAAATTGGCCGCGGAGTCAAAACAGCGATGGATAACTTTTGTCAGGGCGGCGCGGATACCGCCTTTATTTATGCTGTCCGGTACGAATCCTTCCAGCACCGCCTGCGCCAGCAGCTGGAAAGCGCCGGTACGGTAAGTTATTGACCGCCCGATCACGGGGAACGTGCCGTCCGGGGCGATCAGCCGCTCCTGCTGTACAGCGTAGCGAGCCGCGCGGGCGAGGGCAGTATTAAGGCGTTTCTGACCGTTGCCGCCTTCGGGAAACTCATCCGCAAACACGCGGCAGATGTCCACAAACATCGGCTGGATCACGTAACTGTTATAGTAATCCCAGTGAAACGCCGCCCCGTCACCGTACACGCCGTCGCCCTTATACCACTGCTCATGCTGGAAAAGACACGCGTCCACCCGCATTAGATCCGGCGTTTCACCCATTAGATACAGCGCCGCTTCCACCATGCCGGAGAACAGCATCCAGTTGTTGTGCGCGGGCCGGATGCCGCGGGTTTCCATAAGGCAGGTTATCAGATTGCGTTTGACGCGGGGCTCCAGTTTATCAAACAGCTCGGTCTTGGCGCGGACAATGGCATGCGCCAGAAACGCGGCGTCCACCAGCGCCTGGCTGTAGGGATTGCCGCCGTTGTCGGCAACAGAAACATAGAACTCGGCCTTGTCCGGTGATGCCGGATCGGTGATGGCGTCAATAGTCTTGCGCGCCATTTCCGCATATATCCGGCGCTCGGCTTCTTCTTCGGGATCAAGCTGCGGCGTTTCCAGCCACGGCGCAGCCCCGCACAGCGTGCGGCCTACAGCCTCCAGGTACGCGTACTTATCTTTCAGCGCCCGGTCCCACAGCGCCGCGTTATATTTAGGCATGCGCTGCTTTAATTCGCGCGCTGCGCCGCAGGTGAGCACGGGGGAGATGATCTTTATCAGGGTATCCACCCAGTATTTACGTTCTTCAAGGCCGTTATTCATGCCGATCCCTCCGGGTCTATATTGATTAAATAATAACTCACATCAGTTCAAATTGCAATTGTTCGCGATTGAAAGTATAATTTTGTGCAATACAATTATTTGTTTTGTTGTCCATACTGTTGAAGGGAGGGTGACAGTTGTCCGACGATGAGATCCTGTCGATGATACGGGCACACGATGAAAACGCACTGAACGAACTGGCAGTCAAATATGGCACATACTGTCGAACTGTTGCCTTCAACGTGCTGGGTGATGCCGAAGAAGCGGAAGAGTGCGTAAACGATGCTCTTTTACGTTTCTGGAACGCTGCGCCGGAATATGAGCCGGAAAAGTTGAGAGAATATCTTTCGACGATCGTACGCAATACAGCGATCAACCGCTACAAGGAACTCCGGCGTCAAAAACGGCTCTCGCCGGAAGATTCAGTGCCGCTTGACTCTGAAGAAGTTCCCATGTCGATGCAGTGCGATCCGCAGGCAGAAGCCGAAGCTGTCCTGGCCGGCGCGGTGATCAACGAATTCCTACACGGATTGACGCCGGAACGCCGCAAGATTTTTGTCGCCCGCTACTATTACGGCGCCAGCATCAAAGAGATCTCCGCAAGGCTCGGTACCTCCGCCGGAACTGTCATGTCTGACCTTTTCAGAATGCGCAAAGCACTCAAAGCGCGACTTTTGAAAGAGGGGATAGAGGTATGAAAAACAATAAACTGAAAAAGTATATGTACAACATCTCCGATGATATTATTGCCGAATGCGCAGAGTTCGGCCCAGATACGAAACAGGGAGGTAAAACTTCGTCATATTACGTTGACAATGTAAAAAAATCAAGCGGTTCACGTACAGCGGCAATTGCTGTTTTTTCTGTAATTCTGTTCTGTGCGCTCGGCGTACTTGCGGCACTAATAATAAACCATAACAACAGATCATTAAATGGTACTCCGCTCAATACTGCTCCTGAATCGATAAACAGTACACCGTCGACAGTAACTGAAGATAATCAGATAATGACAA
>CACZOW010000294.1 GCA_902782885.1 uncultured Ruminococcus sp.
GCAGGAAAAAGTGGTTCAAAAAGAGGAAATTGACCATAATTGATCTCGTGCATGCCCGCCGCGGGCTGAAAAATGAGCATGAAATGGCACAAAAAAACAGATATTGCATTTTTTGTTAAGAAAATTGAAAAACGCCGGGTAAAAATGAGCAAGAATGCAGTTGAATGAGCGAGAAAGCGGATAAATGAGCGATTCCCGGCAGCGCGGCAGGCAATGAATGAGCGGATTCCGGGCAGTTCGCGGGCGCGCAGGGCAAGGATGCTCGGGCCGCCGCGTCAGGAAGAGGTTCCGATCGAGAAAACCGTTTGATATTCACAAAACCAGAAAAACATATTGACACCGTGTCAGCACCGTGATATAATATTGATGCTGACACAATGTCAGCATGCTTTTCGGGGAGGCGCACCATGGTAAAAAAGACAGCTGAGCAGATCACGTCACGCCGCGAGGAGATCGTGAACGCCTGCGAAAAACTCTATGAGACTTTTGGCTTTAAAGAGATCACACTCAAAGAGATCGGAAAAGAAGTTCCTTTCTCACGGCCTACGATATACAACTATTTTCAGACAAAAGAAGAGATCTTTCTCGCACTGTTTGAAAGGGAGTACGAGCGCTGGAACAAAGAGCTGGCGATCATTTTGGAAAGCGGCGAAAAGATCGGCAAGCAGGAACTCGCGGATAAGATCGCCCTTTCGCTGGCAGATCGTGTTCAGCTTCTGAAACTGCTTTCGATGAACAACTACGACATGGAAGCAAACAGCCGGACGGAGCTCCTCAAAGATTTCAAAAAAGCGTACGGGCGTTCTATGCAGCTTTTCCGCATGATCCTCACGAAATATTGCCCCGAAAAGTCCGCCCCTAATATTCAAAACATCACCTATATCTTCTTCCCGTTTATGTTCGGGATTTATCCTTACGCCGAGGTCACGGAAAAACAGCGCGCCGCGATGCGCAGTGCGGGCATCGATTTCGTTTATCAGTCCATATACGAGATCACCTTCAACTGTCTTATCAGGCTGCTTTGAGAACAACGAGCCGGCAAATACTGATTCACATATACGTCTGGTCCGCAGGCGATCATCTGACAAAGGAGAGTCAATAAAATGAAAGAAAAAATAGTTCAGACCGCAGGAAGAGATCAATTAGGCACATTCGCACCCGCATTTGCGCATCTTAACGACGACGTGCTTTTCGGCGAAGTGTGGAACGAGGCGGCAATCGACGTCAAGACAAAATGCATTATAACCGTGGTATCGCTGATGGCGTCGGGCATCACGGATTCTTCCCTGACCTATCATTTGCGGAACGCGAAAGCGCACGGCGTCACGAAAGAAGAGATCGCCGCGATCGTCACGCACACCGCCATGTACGTGGGTTGGCCCAAGGGCTGGGCGGTGTTCCGCCTTGCAAAGGAAGTATGGAACGAAGAAACGGAGGCACTAACGGAGAAAGATAAATTTCAAAACACCATCTTCTTCCCTATTGGCGAACCGAACCCGTACGGGCGTTTCTTTGTCGGTCAAAGCTATCTCGCGCCGGTATCCACGGAGCAGGTCCCGGTATACAACGTGACATTTGAGCCGGGCTGCCGCAACAACTGGCATATCCACCGCGCCAAAAGCGGCGGCGGCCAGATGCTGATATGCGTCGGCGGAAGAGGATACTATCAGGAATGGGGCAAAGACGCGGTAGAATTGACCCCCGGAAGCGTGATCAATATTCCTGCGAACGTCAAACACTGGCACGGCGCTGCTCCCGACGAATGGTTCTCTCATCTCGCGATCGAGGTCGCGGGCGAAGATGCAGGCACCGAATGGTGCGAGGCGGTAAGCGCGGAAGAATACGATAAGCTTAAATGATCGAAATAAATTTACGACAAACTGAGGTGTATTATGAAAAAAATCATTATTATGTTCATTGCCGCGTTAATACTGATCGGTGCGGCGGCTTGCACGGGCAACTCCCCCGCCGTCACGACTGAAAGCGGTTCTGCGTCTGCCGCGTCCCGGACGCCGGAAAACACGTCGGCGCCATCCGGCGGTACGGAAAGCACGCCTGCTTCGGAGCACAAAAACGTGCTTGTCGTTGTTTTCTCCGCGACAGGAACAACAAAGGGCGTAGCGGAAAAGATCGCGGCGATCGAAAATGCGGATATTTACGAGATCAAGGCAAAACAGGCATACACGTCTGCGGATCTCAACTGGAACGACGGAAACAGCCGGTCGACGAAAGAGCAGAACAGCCAGTCCGCCCGCCCCGAGATCGGCAGCGAACGCATTTCGCTTGAAGGATACGAGAGGATCTATATCGGATTCCCGATCTGGTGGGGCGAAGAGCCGCGCATCATGGATACCTTCGTTGAAAGCTATGATTTCAGCGGGATCACGCTGATCCCCTTCTGCACTTCATCCAGCAGCGGCATCGGCAGAAGCGGCAAAAACCTTGCGGACAACGCAAAAAGCGGCAAGTGGCTTGAGGGCAGGCGCTTCCCCGGAAACGTTTCGGAATCCGAACTTCGCAATTGGATAAACGGTTTGAAATAAGCTGAACAAAGAACAAAGAACAGAGAACAGAGGGCGGCGCCATGCAGGCAAACAGAAAAAACATTGTAAAAAAAGTTATAGACGTATGTATGACCATCCTTCTGCTTTGCCTGATGGCATACCAGGTAACGGGCGAAAAGCTGCACGAATGGGGCGGGATCGCGATGACGGTATTGCTCATCGTCCACCACATTCTCAATTACAAATGGTACAGATCGCTCTTCAAAGGTAAATACACCGCCTATCGGATCGTCACGGTCATTGTGAATACGCTGCTGCTCGCGTCTATTGCCCTTACGGCGCTGTGCGGTATGGCAATGAGTTCGCACGCGGTGCCGTTCCTTTACGGAATGTTCCCTGTCTCGTTTGCGCGGCGGTTCCATCTGGCAATTTCGTTCTGGTCGTTTATTCTGATGGGGCTGCACCTCGGGCTGCATATTCCGGCAATGACGGCGGGATTCAAATGGAGCGGCAAAGTCTCGTTTGCCGCCGCAGCGGCAGCGGCAGTCGTTTCCGGCATCGGTCTGTGGCTGTTCGTCAAAAACGGGATCCCGGATTACATCTTCTTCCGCACTCCGTTTGCTTTCTTTGATTACGATAAATCGGCTGTACTCGTGTTTCTCGAAAACATTGCGATATTGACCGCATTCGCGTTTCTGGGAGCGGAGGCCGCGTCGTTTATCAAAGCAGGGCAAAGCAAGGGTAAAGCAAAAAGATCCAGGCTGTTCATCTCATCGATCCTCGTTTTTGCGGCGCTGCTGATCGGCGCGGTACTCATATTGTGCACAGCGCAGAAAAATAACGCAGTCCCGTCCTGGAGCGATCAATTGCCGCCGGACGTCGATCAGACAAGCGACAATTTTGTGCTGCTTGAAGGCGGAAAGTTTATGATGGGCAGCCCGGAAAGCGAGAATTGGCGCATTGACGACGAAACAAGGCACGAAGTCACCGTTTCGGCGTTTTATATTGACCCTTATGAAACAACGCAGAAAGATTATGCCCGCGTGACCGGGGAAAACCCGAGTTCCTTTACGGGCGACGAGCTGCCGGTGGAAAGCGTTTCGTGGCTCGACGCGATCATTTTTGCCAACGCCAAAAGCGCCGCCTTTACGATATGCACGGCAACGTCAACGAGTGGTGCTGGGACTATTACGGCGAATACGATCCGAACGGCACCGTCGATCCGGCGGGCGCGCCGTCCGGCACGCGCCACGTTTATCGCGGAGGGGGCTGGAACGATTTCGGCAAGAACATGCGCAGCGCCTACCGCGCGGCAGGACAATCGGATATGAAAGCCGCCAATCTCGGCATCAGGCTGGTGCGCAGCGCTGTAGAAATAAAGCAGACAGTTACGGCGCACGAGAGCGTAATAGTAACGAAGCCTTCCGTCAAAACGCTTATCGTCTTCTTTTCCTGGAGCGGCAATACACGCGGTATCGCACACGAGATCCAAAAGCAGACCGGCGCCGATCTGTTCGAAATAATGCTCGTTCACCCATATTCGACAAGCTACAACACTGTGCTTATGCAGGCGCAGGAGGATCAGCACAGGCAGGCGCGGCCGGAGATCCAGGACCCGCCCGCAAGCATCGCTGAATACGATACGATCCTGCTGGGCTACCCCAACTGGTGGGCATCTATACCGATGCCGATCGCGACTTTCCTCGAGAGCTACGATTTTGCCGGCAAGACGATCGTCCCGTTCTGCTCGCACGGAGGCGGCCGGTTTGGGCAGAGCCTGACGGCAATAGCCAAGCTCGCCCCGAACGCCGTTTTGGGCGAAGGTCTTTCCGTGCATTACTCCGGCGGCGGAACGCTTGCGGAAGACGTTTCAAAATGGCTCGCTCGGAACAACGTCAATGCTATCGGAATAATATAGAGCGAATTAGCGGAATAATAGTATAGTTCCCACTATGGCTTACTTATTATTCGTTTTTTCGCTTCGGCGCGGTTGAACCCGGAAAATATTAATCTTTTTCTTTTTGAGAAGGTATACGTACGCTCCGAGTGAAACGATCGTGTCAAATGCGTTGCCAATGCCAAACAGCAGCGCGATACCGATAAGCGTGGGAGTCCAGACTCCTGTTATGTACATGACGAACGCGGCGCCGTAGTAGACCGTATTGGTTACCACCGATTCAAACAGCATGTAGTTCGTTTTGCCCAGGCCGTAAAACGTAGCGTCAAACACATTCTGAAAAGCGTACAACACATAAAAGCCAAGCAGCACGAGCACCAGGTCAAACAGCTTGTCAACGTCGGAAAACTGCAGGATGTGCGTCATGAACGGCTTCCAGAGCGGTATCGTCGCGCACCAGATCAAACATACTATAAACGTGATCGCGAAATATCCGAGTGTGTTCGTGCGGACATTGTCGTCGCTCTCCGCGGTTTCTTCTTTAATCAGTTCTCCGAGCTGAAGAATCGGAAGGAGCAGCCAGCCCCAAATGAAATTGTTGGCGACCCAGTACGTTCCCTGCTCGCCGACAACATTGACCATACGGGCAACCATGAGCATATACGCCACGTTGCGGACAAGAGACTCAAGGCCGGAGATACCGCCGATCTTAACGAATTCCTTCATCCAGCCGAAATCGAGTTTTTCTTTTGAAAATACCCGGATTCCTTCCCGGTGCAGCAACAGGAGCGAAACAGCGAGCAGCAGCGCATTCACGATTATATTTGAGTAGCCGATACCGTTGACGCCGAGATTCAGTGATACCGGCAGTGCCGAGACCAGAAAAGTGTCAAACACCAGCGAGAGCACAAGTCTTGCCCCGGTTAGAATATAGATATACCGGCTTCTGTTTACGGATACCAGCGCGACAAGCGCGAACTGTGCGAGTATCGAGAAAACGTTTGCAATGCTTTCGATACGGATGTAGGTTGCTGAAGCTGCGATTATGCTCTCATCCGCAGCCATTAGCGTGAGCAGCTTTTCGGCAAAGACAAATATCACCGCAGACAGCGCGACGTATAATCCGAGTGACACGAGCATGCCGGTGCGCACGCGGTTTGAAAATGCGTTTTTATCTTCCTTCACTTTTCCGATGAAAAAGAACAGCGGAAGTATGATCGCTTCGCTGATCACCTCGTACAGAAGGTTTATCCACGAAAGCTGTCCCGCGATGGAGAACGACCAGTCCCCAGGCAGACTGCCGAGAAAGAACACGCGCACCGTCGTGTAAATTGTCGGGCAAAAACCGAGGACAAGTAGCGCAAGGAAGAGTTTGTGGTTTATGTTTTTCAGTGATGTCTTTATTTTAAGCATTATATATTATTAGTATTACCGATCCGCTGACGATACAGGATCGAAAAGTCAATCTTCCGCTCTGTTTGCTTTACACTTCAGCGCGGCCAATATTGCCGCGGCGGCAATGCCAAGCGCGGCAATGACTGAGAGCGAAATGATCAGACCGGTGTTGACGCCGTGCTTTGTGTCTTTGCCGACCTCAGGACCGTCCGCAATGCCCGTTTGACCGACATTGTCCGCCCCGAACGTGAACTTCAGATCATACGTGGCAGTAGAGAAATTGCCCGCGAGCGCCGGATCCGTGACCGTCCTGTATACGCATCTGTACTGGGCCTTGTCCGCTCCGTTACCGTTGAGATAGCAGACTATTGCCTTAACGAACGCGCCCTTCTCCCGGTAGTCAAATTTATCGAGCACTCCCGTCTTATATTCGCCGGTCTTAACGTCCAGCACCGGCCGGTCCGGGAGGGCAAGCCACTCCCATCTGATGAGCGCTTCCACC
>CACZOW010000295.1 GCA_902782885.1 uncultured Ruminococcus sp.
ATATCCCGTAAAAGAACCTTTCGTGGAACTGCTCAAAAGTTCCATGAACACGTTCCTCAACGCGATGACGTTCCAGGACAAGACGATCTATCCCGTATCCAGCCGCAACGCCAGAGATTTTCTGAACCTCACCGGCGTGTACCTGGACGCGGTGTTCAGGCCCGCGATCCTTAAAAAACCGAATATCTTTTATCAGGAAGGCCGCCATATCGAGCAGGCGGAGGACGGCACGCTGTCGTACAAAGGCGTGGTGTTCAATGAAATGAAGGGCGCGCTCAGCAGCGTTGACGACCTGGTGGGGGAGAAAATGCTGGAACTGCTGTACCCCGGCAGCCCCTACGGCGTCAATTCCGGCGGCGACCCGGAACACATTCCGGATCTCACGTACGAGCAGTTCATTGCCACCTACAGGAAGTACTACCATCCCTCCAACTCGCGTATCTATATTGACGGCGACGTACCGTTCATCGAAACACTGGCGCTGATAGACAGCTATCTGAGATCGTTCGATCAGGGCATAAAAATCGCGGATCCGCCGCTCAGCGCGCCCGAAGCTACCTTTGCCCGGATCAAGTACGAGCTGCCCGAAAACGAGCCGGTGGAGGATCGCGGCATTTATACATTTGCCCGGATCCTGGGCACCTGGGAGGATAAAGTCAGATGCATGGCGGCGGACGTGCTGGGCGACGTGCTGCTGGGCAGCAATTTCTCGCCGCTCAAAAGCCGAGTGCTGGAGTCCGGCCTGGCGCAGGATATTTACTCGTACGTGGACAACAGCGTGCTGCAGCCCGCGGTATACGTCCAGTGCCGCAACGTGAAAGACGGGAAAGAAAGCGAGCTGCGGGAATTGATCGCCCGCACGGCGCTGGAACTGGCGGAAAAAGGCATTGACCGCGAACAATTGCTGGCGTCGCTGGCGCGCTTCGAATTCCACGTCCGGGAACAGGAAGAACCGCGGGCGCTCCGGCGCGTGATCACCGGACTGAACGGCTGGCTGCATGGCGGCGACCCGCTGAAATACATCGAATTCGACGAGGATATCCGGGCGCTGCGCGCGATGCTGGACGGAGACGCGTTTGAACAGCTTGCCCGGGAGATATTTGCGGAGCGGGAAGGCTGCGCGGAACTGCTGGCGGAAGCTGATCACGCCGCGGGCGAGGAACAGCGCAGACGCGAAGCGGAACGGCTGAAAAAAGTGCGCGAAAATTGGACGCCGGCAGACGCCGAGGCCAACGCAAAACTCAACGAAGAGCTGGTGCGCTGGCAGCAGACGCCGGACTCACCTGAGGCGGTGGCGACAATACCGGTACTGCCGCTCAGCGAACTCAGCGCAGAGATAAAACAGGTGCCGACGGAGGAGATCTGCATTGACGGCGTGACCGTGCTGAAGCATACGGTGCCCTGCCATGGCATATGCCATTTTACGCTGAATTTTGATATTTCCGACTTCACACTGGAAGAATTGACCGTATTGTCCCGCGCGCTGATGTTTTACGGAGCATTGCCCACGGCGAAGCATGACGCGCTCGAATTAATGCGCGAGCAGCGGAAGATACTGGGCCGATTTACCGTGGAGATCGTGCCCCGGGGCCGCTACGACACGCTGGACGCCTGCCGGGCAACGCTCAGAGTATGCGCCAGCGCGCTGAGTCCGGATTTTGCCCGCGCGGTGGGACTGGTGCGGGAGATCCTGACCGAGACACTGTTCGATGACAACGCGCGCATGAAGGAAATGGCGCTCCAGAATGACGAGAACGTTAAGCAGATGGCGGTCAATGCCGGCCACTCGGTCGGCATACGCGAGACGTTGGCGCATTATTCCGCGTCCGGAGCGGTCACGGAGGCGATCGCCGGCCGCAGCATGATCCTGTATTCTCACAAGCTGGCGGGTGAGTTCGACGCCGCATTGCCGGAATTGCTGAAAGTTATTGATAAGCTCCGCGCGCGCATCGATGCGCGTAGGCTGACGGTGATGACGGCTGCCGCGGAGGACGTTGACGCCGCGCTCATAGCGGAAGCGTTTAAAAACACCGGCAGCGCGGAATTGCCCGAAGCCCCCGGACTGACACCTTACCGGGCGGAGATCCCGGAGCGCATGGGCATCACCATACCGGCGCAGATCGGGTTCGCGGTGCAGGGATTCAACTTCCGGCGCGCGGGCATGGACAGCACCGGTTCAATTGCCGCCGCCGCGCAGATCGCTTCGCTGGATTATCTGTGGAACGAGGTGCGGGTCCAGGGCGGCGCGTACGGGGCGGGCATCATTGCCAACATTTCGGGCGACATGTTCACGTATTCTTACCGCGATCCGTCTCCGGCGGGTTCGCTGGAGGTCAATAAGCGCATTGCCGCGTACCTGCGGGAATTCTGTGCATCCGGCAGGCCGCTGGACAAATATATCATCTCGGCGGTGGCCGACGGCGAGCCGCTGCTTTCGCCGCGCAATATGGCCGCGGTCGCGGACAACAACTGGTACAGCGGCATCACGCGGGAGATCCTGGAAAAGCGGCGCGCGGAACTGATCGCGACGAGCCGCGAGGATATCCTGCACTTCTGCGACATACTGGAACGTTTCGTTTCGGAAGGAACAGTATGCGTGGTGGCGTATAAGGACGCGCTGGAGAAGTGCGGCGGATTGACCGCTGCGGAGATCTGAAACGATAAAAACATTTGACCCGGAACAGCGGAACGGGTACGGAGGATTTGATAATGGCAGCCAAAACATACAGAAGAACCGAGATCGACGCGTATGCGAAAGTCAACCTGTCGCTGGACGTGACCGGACTGGACGACCGCCGGTACCATGTGCTTGAGTCGGTCATGCAGACGATACCGCTGTGCGACAGCGTGGTGATCACTTCCGCCGTGAAGGGCGGAGCGGCGCCGAAGAATGTTGCCGTCCCGGACCGTCTGCCGCTCAGGGTGACCACGGATTCCCGCTTGATACCCTCTGACAGCCGCAATTCCGCGTACCGCGCCGCCGAACTTATGCTGCGCACGTACCCGCGGATCATGGGGACAGACGACGAGATAACCGTCACAATTAAAAAACGCATCCCCGTGGGCGGGGGCCTGGGCGGCAGTTCCGCGGACTGTGCGGCGGTGCTGAACGGGTTCAATACGCATTTCGGGCTGGGGCTGTCCGCGGCGGAATTGACCGCGCTGGGCAGCAAACTGGGCTCGGACGTGCCGTTTATGCTCACCGGAGGCACCGCGCTGGTGAGCGGCGCGGGGGAACAGGTGCGGCAGCTGCCTTCGCCGGAAAGCTGCTTTATGCTGATCTGTTATCCGGGATACGGCATGGACACCTGGGAAGTGTACCGTAAATACGACGAAATGACGATCCCGGACGATGCACACCCGGATACCGCCGCGCTCGTTTCCGCGCTGGAGGCGGGCGATTCGTCCGCGTTTTTCGCCGGCTTGAAAAATGTGCTGGAGGTGCCGGCGTTCTCGCTGAACAAGAAGCTGGCAGCGCTGAAAACGCGCCTGGAGCAGACCGACGCGGAGAAGGTGCTGATGTCCGGCAGCGGTTCTTCCTTCTTCTGCCTGTTCAAAAAAGAAAGCCGCGCGCGGGCGGCAATGGCGCTGCTGGAGGCCGAAGGCAACGAGTGCAGCGTGTTCAAAATTTGACAATGCGCTGAAATAGCGTTGCCGCTACTTGTGATACGTCTCTCCGGCCAGGATCTTCATTGACCGGTA
>CACZOW010000296.1 GCA_902782885.1 uncultured Ruminococcus sp.
GCCGGAGCTGATCGCGGAGATCGACGGCTGGCTCGCCAAGGCGGAAGCATATGCCGAAATGGGCATCAGCCTGTTCCGGCTGGAGCAGCTTGCTGCTTCGGGCTCGGACAACGCAGCCAAAGCGGAACTTGCCGCCGCGTACGCGCGGGCAAAGAGTTCCCTTGCAAAGAACGGGCGCATCGTGAGTCCGGACGTGTTGACGACCCTGTTCTCAAAGACCGACAGCCGCGTCAACGAACTGGTCGGCCTCTCCGCGGATGAAAATATTGCCGCCCCGTCGGTCGATTCCACCCTGCCGGTATATGACATATATTATAAAGAAAACGCTGTTGACGGTTCCGAAGACACATATTTCTGGTCTTCCGGCGCCCCGTCGTACGGCAGCACTTTCACGGTGGATCTCGGCCGGACCGTACCTATCACCCGCGTTTACCTGCATATGAGCGCAAAGGGACACACCGAAGACTACATGCGCGACGGAGTAGTGGAGCATTCTCCGGACGGAAAGTCCTGGACGAAGATCGGCACGCTGAACGGCAGCCGTTCCTTCGAACAGTCGGTCGAGACTGAAACGCGCTTCCTGCGGCTGCGCTGCACCAAAGCACAGACGTACTGGCTGATCATAACCGAATTCGGCGTTGACGGCGTTTTCGCAGGCGTTTCCGGCCTCGCGCTCGATACCGCGACGCCGCAGGAACTGTATGCGCTGATCGACGGCAACCTCTTCACCGCATACACGTCCTCTTCCTCCGCCGCCGGGTCAACGCTCCGCATCGATACGAACGGCAGTCCCCAAATCTCGCTCTTCTTCACACAGCTGGGCAACGCGGATAATGCGGATAATGCGGACAATGCGGACAACTCGGTCAACCCGCTGCGCGTCTTCTGCGAAAAAGCCGACGGTTCCCGCGGCCCGGACGTAACTCCCGGTTATCTGACCGAAGTCGATACGGCGGGCTATCAAACGCTCTGTGTCGTTTTCGGCGATTCGCCGGCATGTCTCGCCGAAGTGGTGCGAAGCGGCGGATAAAATTGAATGAAACGGATGAATATGCGCTTTGCAGAAAAAAGCAGCGGCCCCGGGGATCAACCCCAGGGCCGCTTTATTTCTTACCTCTTTTGTGAGAAAGCAAACATAAACTGATCATTCAGAAAGACATCTGTTTAAAGGCACGACGACAATAAGCTGATTTGAGATAGGATCATCCGCGTTAACAGATATAACATATGCAACGGCAATTTGGTATCCTCCGTCAGAAGCAATTGCCAGATAGGGCAAATACTTTTGCCGGTCAATATAATAATCATCATATTTAGCGCCAAGTTTCTTTTTAATTGCCTTGTCTGTAATATTATAAACCTTTTTTAAGTCCGCTTTTCTCAAGTGGTCGTAGGTTTTTTTATCAATATAATTGTGTTGAATAAAATCTGTCAGTTCCCCATCGCTTCTGATAATTATATAGATGTCATTCCATAAAAAATCATCAGATAGTTCATACTTAAAACGGTAAGAAACCGGTCTATCAGGCAAATGATGATCAACAATACTTGTCTGAGTCAGCGTGTACTCAGAGCTCAGATCAGTTAATTGTTCTAAATAGCAATTTGCAACATCGAGACACCCTTCTTCTGTTAATACAGAGCCCGGCAAATCGTCAGGCCAGACGTATTTGGCATTAAAGTCATTATGATATATAAGGACTTTTCCTGTTTTTCTGTCTACCGTGAAATTAAGGTTTTTATCTTTTTCGGTACCTTCATATTCATCGCGAGCGGTACGTGTATCATTCTGATACGTTTTTTTATAATCACCCTCAACAGTCTTTCCCAGAACGTCTATCTGTTTATGCATTTCGGCTTCTGAATCTATCCATTCGTTTGTACGGGGCACCTGATCAATTCCGTTGACGTTTATTGAAACAGAACTGCCGCCGGATGAGGCGTAATAAACCCTGACACCAAGAGTGCCTCCGGTCCGGGACAGCGCGGTGGCAACGAGCGACGCCGCCAGGGTGAATACGAATGCCACGGCGATCGCGGCGGCCAAC
>CACZOW010000297.1 GCA_902782885.1 uncultured Ruminococcus sp.
AAAAAAGCAGCCGGTTGGCTGCTTTTTTCATATGGACCTGGTGGGATTCGAACCCATGACCTCTGCGTTGCGAACGCAGCGCTCTCCCAACTGAGCTACAAGCCCGTCCGAGAGCGTATGATACAACATTTGGAGGGCGTTGTCAATCACTTTTTGCTCTCGTTACATTTTTTCTCTCCGCGGTCGCTGCGCGACCCGCCTGCAGGTCTACGTCACGCGCTTACGCGGGCGAGTCCGTCTTCCAGTCCATGAAGTCCAGCACCTGTTTTATTTCCGCCGGATCGGTGATCATCGCGGGGCGGTAGTTGTTGACTTCCGCCGTGTACATATAGCAAGGGATCAGCTCCGAGTGTTTCGAGACCAGTTGACCGTTATTGTCCACGGTCAGCGTCAGATTGTATATCAGAGAACGGTTCTCGGGCTTGCGGCTGCCGCCGTAGCAGAAATTGCCCAGCGAATACACGATGTCCACGCCTTTGTAGATCTCCCGGGGCTGCAAAACGTGCGGATGCGCGCCGAGCACCACGTCCGCGCCGGCGTCCACCAGGCGTTTCGCCGCCTCGCGCTTCCAGGCCTCAGGTTCGTGGATCTTCATTTTCCCGCCGTGGAAATACACGATCTGGAAATCCGACTTGGTCACTTCGCTCCGGATCAGTTCCTCGATGCCCTCGATCTCCCAGCGGTAGAACATGTTGACGCAGATAACCGAGACCGTGTAGCCGTTCTTTTCAAAATGGAACGCTTCGCTCCAGCCCGCGTACAGGAGTCCGGCCGCTTCGACCGCTTTCACCGTATCCAGCCTGCCCTCCTCGCCGTAATCGCCCATGTGGTTGTTGGCCAGCGAAACCGCGTCAACGCCGCCCGCGTTGAGGATGCGCGTGTTGGCGGTCTTGCCGTAGTACCAATACGGCGTGGCCTCGGTCTTCTCCACCGGCGTCAGTTTGCGGTCCGTGAGCACGCATTCCAGATTCGCGATGGTCAGGTCGTCCGCCTTGAAGAAGTCCGCGACTTCCGCAAAGAAGTAAGAGGGATCCTCGCGGTTCGCGTACTCCTTGAAGCCGTTGCCGTTCTCCGCGTCCTGATTCTTGTAGGACGCGAGCATGGTGTCGCCGATCACGTTTATCACGATGTCGAACGTGCTGCCGTCTTCCGGCGTTGCGTATGGCGTGGGTTCGGGCGTGACCGGAGGTATCTCCGTGGGCCCGGGCGTAGGTGTCGCAGGTCTTTCAGTAGGTGCCGGCGTCGCGGTGGGTTCCGGCGTCGGCGTCGCGGTAGGCTCCGGAGTAGGAGTCGGCGTTGGCTCCGGCGTAGGTTCCGGCGTGGGTGCTTCGGTGGGCGTCGGCTCCTCCGTGGGCGTCGGGGTCGGCGCTTCGGTGGGGGCTTCCGTGGGCAATACAGTTGCCTCCGCGGTTGGTTCCGGCGTCAATTCGGACAATACCGCACTGCCGCGCGTCTCTTCCGGAGTTTTATTCACGCCGCACGCGCAGAGCGCCGTCAGCAATATCAGCGCCAGCAATAATGCCGCGGTTCGTTTCAGTTTCATGTGGCCGATTCCTCGTCTTTCTTGATTTTTACGCCGCAGTTATGGCAGAAATTGGCGTCTTTATACAGCTCCGTACCGCATTCCGGGCAGAACTTTGGCGCTGCATTGCCGGCGATCGGGATGCCGAAAATTCCTACCCCGTTTGCGTTTCTGTTTCTGAAATAATCCGGGCCTCCGTATACCATCATCGCAGGTCCCGCGTATACCATCATCGCCGGACCCGCGTATACGCCTTCCGCCA
The DNA here is from genome assembly GCA_902782885.1 of uncultured Ruminococcus sp. Taxonomy (GTDB): domain Bacteria; phylum Bacillota; class Clostridia; order UBA1212; family UBA1255; genus UBA1255. The sequence goes on from CACZOW010000297.1 coordinate 1,785, forward strand.
TTCGCGGATCCGGTGCTTCCTGCGGATACTTTTTCGGAGGATCCTTTTGCTCGTGCATGATCTCCGCGTCGTTCTTGTTCTGATCGGTCATATTGTCTCCTCCTCACCGGAATTGCGGGCGCAGTATTTTGATTCATACAGATCGCCCGAAGTGAAAAAGTTGTATGAGCGGCAGCCGCCCGCACAGTACGGTCCTTCGGGGCAGCCGGCACATTTTCCTTTGAGCATCGACGCGTCGAAGCCGCGGTTGTAGCGGAACGTATCCGGCGAATACCAGATATCCGCAAGCGGCGTTTCGCGCACGTTGCCCTCGATAAAAGACGGGTCGCGCATGGACTCGCAGCCGGTGACGTTGCCTTCGCAATC
>CACZOW010000298.1 GCA_902782885.1 uncultured Ruminococcus sp.
AAACCGATCTTCGCCGCGGCCTCCAGTTCCCGCAAAAGCAGTTCCTGCTGCGGCTCCTGGTGGAAGTTATACCAGCTGGAATACAGCGGCTGCACCGCCCCCTCGGGCACCGGAGCGGTCCGCTCGAGAAAACCGCGCATCCACGCGCCGGCATCCCGGAGCGCGTCGTAATACGCCACCGGCCTGCGGTCAATGCGCAATATCACTTCTCCGTTCTCCTGCTGCCACGCGCCGTCGTCAAAAAGCTCCACTTTGAAAATTATCTCGTCCCGCTGGGAGAGGTCGTCAACGCACACCGACAACCGCGCTTTTTTCACCGAGTCGGACAACGCCGCCGTCGTCCGGTTCTCCCCGTCGTACCCGTACGTCGCGATCAGCGGCGCGCCGAACTGATACAGCGAATCCACCGCGTTGGGAAACCACCACTGCCTTATGGAGTGATCGCGCCCGTTTAGCGGCCCCCACGTGCCGTATACGCCTTTGAGCGGCTCGATCCAGGTGTACGTGCCGACACCGGGGAGCCGGTAATATTCAACGTCTTTTTCCTGCGATGCAAAAGCGGCCGCCGTACCCGCCTGAGCGCCTTCCTGCGCCAGCGGTTCCAGCAGCCGGTCTTCTTCCGTGAATCTGATCATTTTAACGCACCTGCTTAATAAGTGTCAGGATGTTCTGTCCGGAAACGTATTCATACCTGATGTCATCGGTGACTTTTTTGGCCATGAAGATGCCCAGACCGCCGATCTCCCGCTCCCCCGCGGACAGCGTAACGTCCGGGTCGTCTTTCTTGAGCGGGTCGTAGGGCTTGCCGGAGTCGATAAAAGTGATCTCCGCCGAATCGGGGCTTTCTGCCGGGCCGGTGAACGCGACGCGCACGGTCGCGTTTCCTGTGTAAGGCGTGTAGGCGTAGTTGGCGATATTGACGAAGATCTCTTCCGCCGCCAATTCGAGCTGTGTCACGAATTTAGGTCTGACGCCCGCGGCGGAAAGGCGCCCGCTGATAAAATCGGTCACTCTGGGCAGGTTGTCAACGGTAGCCGGCAGCGTCAGCTCGGCCGGCGCGGAAACGTCGCACGGCGGGTCGAACCGGAGCGTGTCAACGCGTTCCAGCAAAGCGATCAGCTCACGCTTCCAGAGCGCCTGCGTCGGTGCCGTTGCCGGATCTGACGGCGCGGAATGGCGGGATGACCAGTCCAGCAGATTCGCGTACGAGATGACCCGCACTTTTTCTTCGACACTTTTTATGACCGCCTCGTCGTCCGTGCCCAGGTACGCGGCAAGGCTGTCGTGCCAGAAACGGCGCGCCGTGGCAGCACCGTAACCCTGAAAGTTCAGCACGATCTCCGGATCGTACTCGGAGAAGCCCACGTACGCGTTGTACATATGCACCAGTTCGAATATCGGATGGCCCACGGACAGCGTGTCCATATCGATCAGCAGTACTTCACCGTCCGCCACTACGATGTTTTTCGTATGAAAATCGCCGTGCACCATGTGATCGCTCTCCGGAACATCTTCCGTGAGGCGGAACAGTTTGTCCCAGAGCACGTCCGGGATCAGGCCCTTGATCCGCCGCACGGACCTGAGCTCGTGTTCTTTGATGCGGGGCAGTTTGCCGGCGGGAACGGTTATGCTGTGGATCTTCTTAAGCATTTTCACGTATTCGCGCACACAGAAGTCATAGCGTTCCGGCTGCGTTGCCAGTATCTTCGAGAACGAAGTGGCGTTGAGCAGTTCGAATACGGAGCCGTAACTGTCGCCGACCCGCACGATATCGTATGAGATCGCGGTGGGAACGCCCAGTATCAGCGCCAGACGCGCCACCTCGCGTTCATGCATTATACCCGCCAGCGCACCGGCGTTCTTGTATGTTTTGACCACGTTGTCCTTATCGATGCGGTATACTTTGCCGTTGAATCCCTCGCCGATGACTTCGCAGCCTTCAACGGAGACCGTGCGGTACGCTTTCTCGACGGTCATCATCTCGGTGAAACCGGTCATGTCGAGGATCTCATACACTTCCGGATTCACGTTTATGATCTTAAGTTCCGGCACATCTTTGCGTATGCGCAGAATTACGCGCAGTCCGGCGCTGGAAATATATTCCAGTCCGGCGGCGTCGAATACCGCGCGGTCCGGGCTGCCCGCGGCGGCGAGCTGCGCCCGTATGTCCTGTTCCGTCTGAGCGGCGTTGTTGGAATCTATCCGGCCGGACAGCCGGATGGCCGCCGGTTCGGTGTTTTGAGCACTCGTCATTATTGTTTCCCCCTGTATTCCAGGCAAAGCATCGTCAGGTCGTCAAACTGTTCCGCGTCTTTGACGAAATCGTCAACGGCCGCGCGCACATTGCGGAGCACGTCTTTCGGGCAGGCGCGGGTCTCGCGGTTGAGGGCGTCAAGCATCCGGCCGGTGCCGAACATATTGCCTTCCCCGTCCGTTGCCTCCGGCACGCCGTCTGTATATATGAACAGTCTGGAGCCGGGCTCCAGCGTGAGTTCGTATTCTTTGTACTTTATGTTGTCCATGCCGCCGATCACAAAGCCGTGCTTATCCTTGAACAGTTCATAGCGCGCGCCGGGCGCACACAGCACAGGGTATTCGTGGCCCGCGTTGGCCGCGGTCAGCCTGCCGGTTGATATCTCCAGTACGCCCAGCCAGACTGTGATGAACATTTCTTCGCGGTTGTTGGCGCAGATCGCGGCGTTGGTGTCCGTGAGGATCTGTGCGGGCGATTTGCCCATCTTGGCCGCGCTGGCAAGTATGATCTTGGACGCCATCATGAACAGCGCCGCGGGCACGCCTTTACCTGAAACGTCCGCGATGACCAGCCCCAGGTGATCCTCGTCGATCAGGAAGTAATCGTAGAAATCGCCGCCGACCTCTTTTGCGGGGTCCATGGATGCGTAAATGTCGAATTCGGAGCGATCCGGGAACGGCGGGAAGATATGGGGCAGCATTGCGGCCTGTATGCGCGTGGCCAGATTAAGTTCCGTATTGATGCGCTCTTTTTCGGCGGTGATGCGGGTAATGTTGTCGACGTAATCCTGTATCTGGTCTTCCATCCGGTCGATGGACCCCGCCAGCACGCCTATTTCGTCGTTGCTCTTTATCAGTTCCTGCAGCCGCTTCTCCGCCGGCTTATTCTCCGTCGAGAACCGCTCGGCCTCTTCCGAGATCTGATTGATCGGCTTCAGCAGCACGCGGTGCAGATACAGCGCCTGTCCGGTGATCACCAGCAGCGCCATTATGACCAGCACCAGATATATGCGGTGCATGTAGGACGAGAGCGTTTTTGACATAACGTCCATCTGGCGCTGCACGCACAATATCGCCTGCACGTCGCCCTTGTAGTCTTTAAGACCGATCATGGCGGTGATGTGGTTGCCCGTCTCGATGTAGCCTTTATTGCGGATCACCAGTTCCCGCTCCGAGCGCAGTTCGTATATGTTGCGGTATTTCTCCCGGTATTCGTCGTTGGTGGTGTCGCGCAGGTAACCGAAGCTGTACACCGTATAGCTGCTGTTGTGGTCAATAGTGGAAAACAGGAACGTTATATGCGCGTAGTCGGTGCGGTCGGGCAATATTACGTATATGAACGTCGACCCGGAGGTGTTGCACAGACTGTCCAGCGCCGCCCAGGTCTCCTCATATTTTTCACCGGTGCCGCCGCTCCCGACATATTCGTCGATGTGATCGCTGTCAACGAGCCGCGCCGCCGCTTTCGCGGTCAGGAACGCGCCTTCGGTATACTGATTCAGAAGCGCTTCGGAAAAGCTGCGGTAACCGATGATACTTACGATAACGGCAAACGTCACCAGCAGCAGCACGATCCCGACGATACTTTTTACGGCAATATGCCGCTTCGGCTTTTTATTCATTATTCGATGGTGAGGATGTCGTTAAATCCGGTTACTTCGAATATTTCAGAGACGATCTCGTTCACGCGCCGGACTTTCATCTCGCCGCGGACGTTCATTTCTTTCTGCGCAAGCAGCAGCACGCGCAGACCGGCGGAAGAGATATATTCCAGTTTTGCGAGGTCGAAATCAAGTTCCGTAACGCCTTCCAGCGAATTCCGGAGTTCCTGTTCCAGCGCCGGCGCTGTCACGGTGTCCAGACGGCCTTCCAGCGCGATGGTCAACGTACCGTTTTCCGCAGTTTTGTTGATGTTCAGCATGTTTATCCTCCTGATTGTCATTGCCGCTCCGATCAGCCGGGCGTGTGCATTGACGCCGCGTACGAAACGAATGAATGGCCGCTCCGAAGCTGTATTATAGTATACCCTACAATGCGTCCGATCGCAATACCCGGCAGTACGCCCGCGGCCGTGTGGACTGTTCCGTCGGCGCTCTCTTACGTCAGTCTTTGAGTTTCAGTTTCCGGGCAAGCCGCGGAGAGATCGATTCCACGTCTTCCTTTTTAAGACCGCCGATGGAACGCAGCACGACGAAGTACACGGCAACGGCAATCAGCGCCGCGATGCCGAAGGCGATCAGATTTGATACGTACGCGCCGGTGAAGCGGAGCACGCGCCTCAGCAGGTAATACGCCGGGAAAGACGGGATCAGCATCGCCGTGCTCGCCACGACGGGCCGCACCATCGGATCCAGCAGCCGTATGCTGATGCCTTTTACCCTGCTGAGCGAAAGCGCGTTCATTACCATCGGCACGAGATAAGAGACATAAGTGGAAATCACCGCGCCGTAGATGTTGAGCGCCGGTATGCCGATCAGAATATAGTTGAGCAGCGCCTTGAGCACTACGCCGATGCCAACGAAAAACGTGGACTGGTAGAGCAGGTTCACGCTCTGCATTATTGAACTCTGGAGGTGGACGATACCCATGAACAGCACGCTCATTGCCATCGCTGTCATTATGAACGGGCGGTCAAAATCCAGGACGCCGTAGATCGGCACCGCGAACACCATAAGCGCTATCGAGCAGGGTACGGCGGCAAGGAAGCACAGCCGGAAGCTGTCCTGGGCCTTCTGCTTTGCCTCGGCGACGCGGCGTTCGGCGTAAAGTCCCGCAATGATAGGCAGCACGCTGACGCACAGCGCGGTGACCAGCGCGGCAGGCACGTTGATGAGCTGGCGCGCGGCGCTGAGATCGCCGTGCATTGCCGCCGCTTCGTTTTCCGCAAGGCCCGCATGGAGCAGGCGCGATTTGACGATGAACACGTCGATGATCGTTCCGCCGTACTGGATAGCGGCGCTCAGCGTGATCGGTATGCTGTATTTGGCCAGCAGCCTCAGATAATAGCCGGTGCTGTAATCCGCCGCGGGCGTGCCGGCGCGGGAAGGATCAGGAATGTCCGCTGCGTCGGCCTGCGGTAGAGTGGAACGCATGTAATAGTAGATGACGATCGCCAGCGCGGCGACGGAACCGGCCACCGTACCGAAGGAAGCGCCGGCCACGGCCCAGGCGAGCCCTCTGCCTCTTAATATAAACACAGCGACGATCGCGACCAGCAGATGCACGATCTGCTCCACGATCTGCGACGTCGCCGTCGGAGTCATATTCTTAAGTCCCTGCAGGTAGCCGCGGTACGCGGACAATACCGAGCAGATCAGTATATTCGGCGCGATCACCGCGATGCCCAGCCAGGCTTCGCTGTAACCGGACGCGCGGGCGATCGGTTTCGCCAGCAGTATCAGCACCGCCGTAAGCACGATGCCCATCGATGCCAGCACCGTACGTGCGAGGCGGAAAGAGCGCCGGGCGGCGGACGGATTGTCCATGGACATGAATTCCGTGACGGTCTTGGAGATCGCCACCGGCAGACCGGCCGTCGCAATAACATATACGAACGCGTATATCTGGTTCGCGCTGGTATACACCTGATATCCCGCCGAACCGCCCATAAGTTTCCGGATCACCGGGACGAACAACAGGGACAATATCTTAACGCCGATGCTGGCCGCGGACAATACCGCGAACCCTTTCGCCATCGACTGCGCTGTTATGCCGCCCATTTTTTTCTTCATTTCGTCTGTCCCCCGTCCGGATCCGCCGAGATCGCGGCTGAAATATTAAACGGCATCAAAAGGTGCGCATTTTTGCACCAGCCTGCGTGTCAAGTCGATAGCATTGACAGCAGTGAGCGTGCGTATCCGCTCCCTTGAACCCGTAAAGTGCTGTTCTTTAACGGTGATCCCGTCCGCACACGCGACGCCGATATATACGAGTCCTACAGGTTCGTCACTTACCCGCGGCCCGGCGTAACCGGTGACCGCGATGGCAATATCCGCGCCGGAAAGTGCCCTCATACCCGCCGCCATCTCGCGGCAGGTCTCCGCGCTCACGGCGGTATACGTCGTCAACGTTTCCTGCTTTACGCCCAGCAGCTTATGTTTTGCCGCGTCCGAATACGTGACGCAGCCGGCACATACCGCCGCGGAGGCGCCCGGCACTGAAGTAAGTTTCTGAGAGATCATTCCCCCGGTCAGCGACTCTGCCGCGGCGACCGTGAGGCCCTGTTCTTTGAGCAGCCGTATCAGCGCCTGCTCAGGTTCTTCATCCGTGAAGGAATAAACATTGTCGCCTAAAAGTCCGGAGACTGCCTGCGCGCCTCGTTCCGCCGCTGCCGCCGCCTCCGCTTCGGTATTGCCCGACGCCGTGACGCGAACCGTCACGAGCCCGTCTTTCGCGTAGGTGGCGAATGTCGGATTGGTCTGGCCGTCGATCAGGTCCATAAGGATCGTCTCGACTTCCGATTCGCCTTTTCCGCAGATCCGCACGAAACGCGATACCATGGCGCTTCCGGCAAGCCTGCGGTACAGCGGCATGACGTATTTTTCAAACATCGGACGCAGTTCATTCGGCGGTCCGGGCAGCATGATCACGGTCTTGCCTTCATACTCACCCGTGCCGCGGATGATGCAGCCGGGCGCCGTGCCGTGGTCGTTCGTAAGCACTTCCGCGCCTTCCGGAATCAGCGCCTGACGGTAGTTGTTCTCCGTCGCCTTCCGGCCGCGCGCCGCGAAAAACGCGTCGATGCGCCGTCTGGAATCGCTGTCTTCCGCCAGTTCAAGGCCGAATTCGCGGGCGATCGTCTGCTTCGTCAGGTCGTCCTGCGTCGGCCCCAGTCCGCCGGTGGTGATAACGATATCCGCGCGGGACAACGCGGCGCGCAGACAGCCTGAGAGCCTCCCGCCGTTGTCCCCCACCACCGTATGATAATAAACCCCAGCGCCTGCGTCAGGCAGGCGCCGGGATATATACTGTGCGTCGGTATTGGCGATCTGCCCCATGAGCAGTTCGGTACCGACCGAAAGAACTTCGGTGATGATCATAACGTCAGGCTGTTATTTCTTTTTCTTTTTACCCGCGATGACAACGCCGCAGACGATCGCCGCCACAGCGATGACGCCGATAACGATGCCGATCACAAGACCCGTCTTGGAATCTTTCTTCTTTTCGGTGTTGTCCTTCTCGTTGTTGTCTTTATCCGCAGGTTTGTCTGTCTCAGCTGCCTTGTCGGTAGCGGGCGCGGCGTCTGTAGCCGGAGCATCGGTAGGAGCGGGCGCGTCGGTAACGACAGTCTCGGGCGTTGCCGTCGGTTCGGGCGTGGGCGCCTTGGTCGGAGTGGGCGCAGAAGTCGGGATCGCCGCGTCGCCTTCCGCCAGCCATTTGTCGCCGAATTCATTCGCGGCCTTCTCGTTGGTGAAGAACGCGATATAATAGAGCTCGTATTCATTGGCTACGGAGCAGGCGCTGTACGGATCCAGACGGCTGTCTGACAGCGTGCCGGTCCACTTCTTATTTTTAGCCGCGTTGATATTTACATACTGGAGCTGATCAGTCCTCGCATAGTCGAAAACAAGGTCTTTCGGCTCATCGAAATTGGAATTTTCGCTGGTCTGGAAATAGAACTGTCCGCGGTCGCCCGCTGCGGGATCGATGCGTACGCCCAGCTGAATGATCTTATATTTATCCGTATCGACTTCCAGCGGTTCGCCGTCCTGATCCAGCGAAGTGAACATCAGCACGATATAGGGGTCGCCTACAACGTCGAGCGAAAGAATGCCGCAGCCTTTATCTGCGTCAATGTACGCTTCTTCGATCTGATATCTCTGAGCACCGAAAAAGTTTGCGTACGCATCCTCGTCGTTGAGACGCAGGATCGGGCCGGGGGCATTGTCCAGAGTGTCCGGATCGGGTTCGGCGGTGGGCTCCGGCGTGGCGTTGACCGCGCTGCCGTCCGCGCTGTATTCGTACGATACCGGTACAGCCGTGTTCGTCGTCATTTTAACGATAGTGCCGTCTTCAAACTGGATCAGGAAATCGATCGTGTGGTTTCCTTCAACGCCGGTCACGTCCCATACGATATGATATCTGCTGGCGTAGCTGCATCCCGCACTCTGCGCGGCGGCAATTACCGCATCTTCCGTCTTGACTTTGAACTCTTCGCTGATCACCGGTTCGCCGTCGTCAATACAATAACCGAACGCGGCTATGTCCATGCTGTTCGACGCGGCCCAGCCTCTGGCACCGATCTTTTCCCGCGGACCGCCTACGGCGCCGTAGTCTTCCAGATAAGTGACCGGATCTTCCTTGGCGGCTTTCCCGTCAAGCAAAATAGAGTCCCAGAGCACGATAAGCGTCGAACCGAATTCACTGAATTCCAGCACTTCGGAATCCGCCCTTGCAGGCAGCGCGAACATTGTCAATATCAATGCCGCAACCAGTAAAACCGAAATTTTTCTCTTCATCATTGACCTCCTGATAACAAATGAGCGGCAATCGGCAGCGCACGGTCATGCGGTGCGCCGGACCGCTTCTGTATGCGTGTGATTCTACACCAAAAAGGCGCCGGTGTCAAATCACGCGCGCGGACGCGCGCGATACGTGCGCGATACGCGTATATAACAGTTGACGGAACACAGTCGATTGTTGTATAATCAAGCTGAACTGCCGCGGCGCCGCAAGAGCGTCCGGTGTTTTCATAGACACAAAGCGGAGGTTTTGGTTTTCATGAAAAAAGCTTCAGTTAAACTGCTCGGAAAAATAGCGCTCATATTGGTGGCGTGTATCGTCTTTGCCGCGTTCTTCGCCTGCAAGGAAGAAGAAGCGGAGCCCACGCCGGTACCCACCCCAGAGCCTACGCATAAAGAGCCGGACCTGAGCCCGATATACAATATTGACTACGATCCGGAACAGTTCATCGTTACCGGCAGCACATTGACCGAATACATCGGCAGCGGCGGCGACGTTGAGATCCCGAATGACATCACCGTCATAGGTCCCAACGCGTTCGCGGGCGCCTCGGGCGTAACCTCCGTCACATTTCCGAGGACCGTTACTTATATCGATTCCCACGCGTTTGAAGGCTGCACCGGACTGAAGGGGCCGTTCACGCCGCCCAAGTTCGTCACGTACGTAGGAGATTACGCGTTTAAGGATTGCACCGGGATAACCGAGATCGCGTTCGAAAACAGACTGGACGGCTTCGGTGAGCACGTTTTTGAAGGCTGCACCGGACTTGTAAAAGCCACTCTTCCGGAAAAATTCATTCTGGCCGGAGCCACCACCGTGCTCCCCGCGTACACGTTCTCCGGCTGCTCATCCCTTACCGACGTGACTATTTTTAAAGAAGCGGTCGATATCGGAGACGGCGCTTTTGAAAACTGCACGTCCCTCGCCGCGGTCACTATCCCGGATAAAGTAAAAACCATGGGTAAAAACGTATTTGCGGGCTGCTCGTCTCTTTCGGAGATCACGTTCAGCAAAATACTTTACCTTGTCGGCGGCGGTTCGCTGAACGACACCCCCTGGTACACCGCTAAAATGAACGAAGCCAAAGCCGCGGTCGCCGCAGCCGCCACGGACGACGAAAAAATGGCGGCCGGATTTGTCACCGTCGGTCAGAACGCGGTCGTAGGTTTTGTCCCCGCATCCGACAGCGGAAACGTCGAGATCAGGCTCCCCGAAACGGTTTATTCCCTGAACGAAGGCACGTTCGCGCCCTTCATCGAGCGCCTCACCAAGCTGGAATACACGACCAGCTCCCGCCTTGAATTCCTGGGCGACAACCTTTTCAAAGGCGCCGTAAATCTCAAAGAGATCTCCCTGCCCTCAAAACTTAAGACTATCAGCGAAGGTCTGTTTGACGGCTGCACCGGACTCGAGACCGTGAACATCACCAGCCGCCTCACGTCCATCGGCGACAATGCCTTCCGCGAGTGCGTCGCGCTCAAGGAGATCTACCTGCCCGATGATATCAAATCTATCGGCAACAGCGCGTTCTTCCACTGCACTTCGCTCACCGACATAATATTCCCCTCCTCCATCGAAGATATCGGCGACTACGCCTTCAAGGACTGTGAGAATATCAGCAATTTCATTTTCACTCTGAAACTTTCCAACGTAGGCGTGCAGGCGTTTGACAACACCAAATGGTA
>CACZOW010000299.1 GCA_902782885.1 uncultured Ruminococcus sp.
CGGTAAATTGAGGTTTTTTGTCCCACCGCTCGCTCATTTCAGATGCCGATTTTAGGGAAAAGTGGGACAAAAATCAGGTTTCGGTCAGTTTTTGTCCCACTTTTGTGCCGTCTGAAGCTGTGGTCTGCCGTCTGGCCGCTTTTCGAGTGGGACAATTCTTCTGATTTTCTCTCTTTTTGTCCCACTTTTCCGCTATTACTAAAGGATCTGCCCCGCGAGATGCCGCCCGGAGTGGGACAAAAATCGGTCAAATGCGGTTTTTTGTCCCATTTTCGAAAAAACACAGCCCGAAAACGGGCGCGGAACGGATCAGGCGTTGCGGCCGACCTCCTCGAGCGTGAGATCCCGGCCGCGGAACGGATCAGACGTTGCGGCCGACCGCACCGATCAGCCTCAGATAAACTCCGGGATAAAACTCTCGCTGATGGTGCCGCCCTCCTGAATATAGGCGTGGGCAGGCGCGAGAGAAGCGAGAAAATCGGACGCGCGGGCGTACTCGGAGGCATTGACCGGCGCGAGCAGTTCGGGAAAACGGGAAAGGCGCGGGTTGCCTTCAGGCAGCGGCGTGTATTGATTCATGAGGCTGTAAACGATATTGTCGCCGAAGCGCGCGTAAAGCTTTTTGATTATGTTGACCGCGGCGAACGAACGGCCCGGCAGCACCAGGTGGCGGACGATCACCCCACGCCGCAGCATACCGTCCTCATCGAAAGCAAGGCCCGAACCCGTGATCCGGAACATCGCGCGCAGCGCGGCCCAGGCGGGAGCGCAGTAGTTGTCCGAAGCGGAATACCGCAGCGAGACCGCGTCGGAGTCGTACTTCATATCGGTAAGAAAAACGTCAACGATGCCTTCCAGCTGTCTGACGATCTCGCGGCGTTCAAAACCGCCGGTATTGTACACGACCGGAAGCGTAAGGCCGCGCCGGCGCGCGGTCAGCACTCCTTCGGCGATCACGGGCATGAAGTGAGTAGGCGTCACGAGATTGATGTTGTACGCGCCGCGCTCCTGGAGCTCCAGCATGATCCCCGCGAGCCCGTCGGCATCGGCGGTCCGCTCCTTCCCCGTCGGCGTCCTGTCCGGGCGGCTGATGGCGTAATTCTGACAATACACGCACCCCAGCGTACAGCGCACAAAAAATATCGCGCCGGAACCGCGTTCGGGGTCAATACCGGAAATGCAGGGTTCCTCCCACCGGTGCAGCATGGTGAGAGCGATCTCCGCCTCCGTGCCCGCGCGGCAATACCCCTTCTCCCCCGCGGTGCGGTCAACGCCGCATTTGCGCGGGCAAAGCGCACAATTCCCGTAAAGTTCGTTAAACGTCAATACTCTATCTCCAGCTCCCGGCACAGCGCGCGGGCTTCTTCACTGCCGTGGACCGCGGCGCGCTTAAGGTTGAGCCGGGCCTCGTCAGAGTCAACGTCGAACAGCTTGCGCTCTTTGTACATAAGTAGTTCCGCCGCGGCATTGCCGGCAGCAGCGGCGCGCGCGATGAGCTCTTTTGCCTTATCCAGCGCATCGCGGTCGATCACCTTGCCGCTCACCGGATCCTTAGCGCGCGCAAGGTAGATCGACCCTGCACCGCACTGGGCCGCCGCGTCGCGGTCCGCGGCCAGCAGATACCAGGACAGCGCCGCGGCCTGCGCCCCGGCGGCGTTCTCGCCCGCATTGCCGCCGTCGTTCCCGGCGCCGTCTTCCTCGTACAGCGCGGCGATCTCCGTGAGGCGGCCGGGCGAGAACGCGTCCACCTGTGCGGTGCAGCGCGCCTCCTTGAGATATCCTTCCATAAGGTATCCGTATCCTTTGCGCCACAGCACGTGCAGCTCTGCCGGAGCGTAATTGTCCGGTTCATCGTACGCGCGGATCAATATGTCCGAAAGCTCGAACAGCACTTGTTCACGGCCATGCTCCCGCATTGCCGCCGTGAGCTCGGTCTCCGCTTTTTTCAGCAGTTCCGGCACTTCGTCCGCGCGGCGCTCGCCCAGGCTGCACGCCGTCTGATACGCGGCCAGCCCCAGTATCTCGTTCCGGAGTCCTTCGGGATCGCCGGACTCGGCTTCGGAAGGCAGCATTGCCGCCGCTTTCTGCAGGTCCGGTTCGCAGCCGCGGCCGGTGTATAGGCAGCACGCGGTGTAGTATTGTGCGCGGGGCGAGGACAACGCCGGCGTGCGCAGGATCGCGTACGGATTCCGTTCGTTTTGAACGCTCCCGCCTTCCTCCGGCGCGTCGTCGGAGGTCTGTCCGTACAGCGTTCCCTTATACAGCCGCACGCCCAGTTCTTCCAGCGCCGCGGTCATCTTGCGGTCCGCGCAGGTCCGGATGACCCAGCTTTCGAAGCCGTCGTCATCACCGTGACTGCCGGAAAGCGCCGTATTCAGCAGTTCCTGCCACTGTGCGGGTTTGAAATAGTTTTCTGCCGCGCGTCGTTTGTCCACCGACGCGTCGCTGAGTTTATAGCCGGCGTTTTCTGCGCGCTCCAGCCAGTACAGGTAGCGCGGGACGTTCTTCTCGCCGGTGATGCTGCCGCTGTAATATAACTCCGCGGCGTCTTTCATTGCCCGCGCGGCCACGCCCCGGATCTCCTCATCGTCGGAGCTGCCGCCGGACGCGGCGCAGTTTTTATAATATCTTAACGCTTCGTCGTAATTTTCGACCTGCGCGAGCGCCGCACCCGCCAGATACATGCTGTGCACGTCCCCGCGCTGCGCCCCCAGGCCCAGGTGCCGGAGCGCTTCTTCCATGTTCTGCTCCCCGTCCAGCGCCGCGTAATACCGTCCGATCAGCCGGGACGCCGCCGGATCTCCCAGCTTCTCGGCGCAGGAGTATAGTTTGAGCATGGCGTCGTCGTTGCCTTCTTTATGGAACATGGTGCCCAGCCGGATCAGTTCGGAGGTCTCCGTTTCGGTGAGCGCGCGCAGTTTCTCGGCCTTCTGATAAAACTCGGAATCGGCGGGGATCCGGTCCAGCAGCGCTTTGCCGCCTTCCACGTCCCGCGCCTCCCCTTCCGCGGTGATCAGCCGGAGCGCGTTATGGTAAAATGCTTCGCAGGGGATAAACGGCTTTGCCTCCCCATCTTCACCGTCAGCGGCACCGCGCGCGTCCGCAGCTGCCTGATCTTTATACTTTTCGCACAATTCCTGCCAGATCTCCGCGGCTTTTGCGCTGTTTTGCGGCGTGCCGAAGCCTTCGTTGTACAGTCTCGCCAGGGTCTGGCGCCGTTCATCGGAGCCGGGATCGCAGAGCTGCCACATAAACACGGCTTCCTGCTGTTCCGGCGTCAATACGGGCAGATCGCTCTCTTTCGTTTCGGACAATTCCTCCAGCTCGTCGATCATATCTTTCCCGCTGCACAGCCGGTCGGTGAGGGTGCCGGTGAGTTCGTATGAAAGGGCGTTGTCCGCTTCCGCGCGCGCCGTAAACGTCTCCTTCCCGGCGGCGGGGTACGCGGCCCAGTTGCCCGTGTTGGCCAGACCCAGCAGCAGATACCGCATCATGGCATCGAAATCGAAATGCGCTTTGTCTCCGAAATACTCCGCTGCCGCGCGCTCTGCCCGGGGCTCGCCGCGATCCGCCGCGGTCCTGAGCAGTTCCAGCGCCTGCGCTTCGTCTCCGGCTTCGGACAACGCCAGCGCCCGCTCGTACATCGCGGGCGGATAATCATCCAGCGGCGGCAGCGCCAGCAGCGCGGCCTCTTCCGCGGGTGCGGATTCACCGCAGCGCATCTTTTCGATCTTTTTAAGTGTTCTGCGGCATTTGCGCGCCTTTTTCAGCTGCGTTTTTTTGTCAGTGCTGTCAAATACGGCGGAGGTGAGCGCAGCGTACGCCGAGGCGGCTTCCGTATTGCCCAGGCACGCGGCTTTGAAGTAAAGTTCCGCGGCGGCGTTGTTGTCGAGTGCTGCTTCCGCGCGGCGGCCTTCCTGCATGAAGCGGCGGGCGCGGGCGTAGCCGTTGACCTCGTAAGGCGTCCAGTCCAGTTCTTCGAGCAGCTGCTCCGCCGAAATGCCTGTGGCGCTGACGGCCTCCGCGGCGGCGTTGTCCGCGTCCCCGGCCGCAATTATGTCCTCCAGTATCTCATGGAGTTTTCCGGAGCTCATGCCGTCGGCTTCCAGGCGCGCGTTGTCCCCGGGAGCGACCACGTCGCCGGTATACAGATCCGCCAGCACCGCCTGCAGCGCGCTGTCGCCCTGATCCGCGCCGGCTTTTACCAGCTCGTATATGTAGTCCTGGCGGAATACGGTATCGTTGTCGAGTTTCGGGTCAAGCCGTATCGCTTCGTTGATGTTGTCAACGGCCACCGCACCGGCGTGCTCGTCGCTCCCGCAGTTGAGGCGCAGAAATCCTACCGCGGAGGCCAGCAATATCTCCGAAGGCTCATTGCCGTATTTAAACGCGAGCTTACCGTTGTCCAGCCGCATCAGTTTTTCCAGCGCGCCGCGCACTTCGCGTTCGCCGGACCCGGGCGTGAGCAGCACGTCGATGCATTCCGTTATCTTTCGTCCCAGTTTTTCGGTCAATACCGCTTTATCGTATAGTATCATGTTTATTCCTCCGGACGTTCAATTTTAAAACGAGCCGTAGATGTTGTTGCTGTTGCCCGCTATCGGCCGGTACGCGTACAAAAACGGCGCAAAATCGGTGCTGAGGGCTTCCCGCATTGGCTGATCCGAGCCGATGCGGAAGTCGGAACCGTGGTCGTAGCGCAGCGCGATGCCGTCCTTCACCTCAGAAGCCAGCATAAATACATGCTGCGGGCCGCCGTCCGCGGCAGGACGTACGAATATGATATCCCCCGGTATCAGGTCTTCGATCCGGGTGATCTTTTTGAATCCCTTTTCTTCGCACCATTTTACCAGGTTCGACACGACGCAGCCCTGGATCAGCGGCTGATCGGTAAATCCGGCGCGGTAAAGTATCCAGTCCACCAGGCGGTCGCAGCTGGTGCGCAGCGGGCGGTGATTTATGCCGGGATTCGTACAGGAGTCGCCGTACTGAAAACCCTGGGCACGGGCGTATTCCGTAATATAATGGCCTTCGCGCATCAGATTGCACTGCAGCAGTTTCTTGTACGGTGCGTAAACGATCTTTCCGTTTTCGTCGGCAACACGGTATCCGTACTCTTTGAGGCTGTCGCACGCCGCGGCAGCATCCGCGAGAGAAGA
>CACZOW010000300.1 GCA_902782885.1 uncultured Ruminococcus sp.
ATGTATCAGTGCTTTGATATAACGCATCTTTTGAAGGAAGGCGGCAACACTCTGGGTGCCATGCTGGGCCGCGGCTGGTACATCGGCGCGGCTTCGCCGTACGGCGGCGTATACCCCGCGTTTATCGGCAAACTCGTGATCGAGTATGATGACGGAAGGCGGGAGACGATCGTCACCGACGGCGAGTGGCGCGTGAGCGAACAGGGCCCGGTATTGTCAGACGATATCTTTGACGGCGAGACATACGACGCGCGGCGCGAGCTCGCGGGCTGGAGCGAGAATGGGTTTGACGCTTCGGACTGGCAGCCCGCGGCAGTCACCGACGCAAAAAAACTCGGCATAGGAGAACCGGTGCCGCAGCTTTCCGGCAGCGTGCGGGTGATGGACCGGGTCGCCGCGCAGTCGGTCACCGAGATCGCAAAGAACACTTATATATACGATTTCGGGCAGAATCTGGCGGGCATTGTCAGCGTGAAACTGAAAGGCGAGGCCGGCACCGAGGTCACGCTGCGGCACGCGGAGATGCTGAACGACGGAAATAAAGGCAGCGACGGCCCAAAAGGCACCCTTTACACCGCGAACCTCCGCTCCGCCAAAGCCACGGACCGGTACATCATGAAAGGCGCGCCGGAAGGCGAGACGTACACGCCCACATTCACGTTCCACGGCTTCAGATATGTGGAGATATCGGGCCTCGGGAACGCACCGGAGCTCTCCGACGTGACCGCGCTGGTGGTGTATTCCGGGCTGGAGGACACGGGCAGATTGACCACATCCGACGCGCTGCTGAATCAGTTGATCTCCAACACGTACTGGGGGCAGCGGGGCAACTTTTTGTCCACGCCTACCGATTGTCCGCAGCGTGACGAGCGCATGGGCTGGTCCGGCGACGCGCAGATCTTCTGCGGCACTTCCGCGTACAATATGAACGTGAAGACGTTCTTTGACAAATACATAACCGACCTGAACGATTGCCAGCGGGACAACGGCGCCTATCCGGACGTTGCCCCTGCCACATGGCGTCAATACTACACCGGCGCGGGCAACAACGCCTGGGGCGACGCGGGCGTCATCATTCCGTGGATAATGTACCAGCGCTACGGCGACAGTTCATACATTGAAAAGTACTATTCCAATATGAAGCGCTACGGTTCTTATCTGGTGAGCACCAGCCAGAACTACATTCGCAGCGTCAGCGCGTACGGCGACTGGCTGTCCATCGGCGAAAGCACCGAAGTGGGCGTAACGGATACGGCATACTGTATCCGCGTGTTCGACATTCTGGAACAGATGGCGCTTCTGCTGGGAAAGGATAAAGACGCGCAGCGCTTCGCGAATCACGCGGCCAAATACCGCGAAGCCTGGATCGCCAAATATGTGCGGAGCGAGACTAAACTCAGGAACGAAACGCAGACCGCGTATCTGGTGGCGCTCGCGTTCGACATTCTCCCGGAAGAACAGCGTCAGGCCATGGCGGACCGCCTTAACGAGCGCATCGTAAAGCGCGGCAACAAACTGACCACCGGCTTTATCGGCTGCTCGCTTCTGCTGCCGGTGCTGTGCCGGTTCGGCCATGAAGATACCGCGTTCAGCCTGCTCCAGCAGGAGGAATACCCGTCCTGGAAATATCCGGTGCTGCAGGGCGCCACTACGATCTGGGAACGCTGGAACAGCTACACCATTGCGGACGGTTTCGGCGACGCGGCGATGAACTCTTTCAATCACTATTCCTACGGTTCCGTTACCGAATGGCTGTATGACTCGCTGGCGGGGATATGCTGCGACGAAGCATCGCCGGCGTTCTCGCACTTTATTCTGCGGCCGACTGCGGGCGGCGGTATCACTTCTGCGGCGGGCGAGTACGATTCGATACGCGGTTTGATCAAAAGCAGCTGGGAAGCCGCGGACAACGCAATCACCAAATACTCCTGCACCGTGCCGGGCAATACGACCGCCACACTGTATTTGCGTGCGGCTTCCGCGGACAATGTTACGGAACAGGGCAGATCTCTTGCCGAAACTGAAGGGGTGGAGATCGCGGGCTTTGAGAACGGCGTGCTTATGCTTACGCTGGGCAGCGGGGATTACACGTTCGAAATAGGCTGAGACGGTGCTCCCCGTGGCGGCGGACTGAGCATCCTGCCTGGTTCGCCCTCCGCGCTGCCCGGAATCGCACGACGTGGTCGGCCGCTCCTTCTGACCTGGTTTGCGGCCGTGATTACACGCTCGACGTGGTCGGCCGCTTCTTCTGACCTGATATGCGGCCGTGATTACACGCTCGACGTGGTCGGCCGCTTCTTCTGACCTGATCCGCGGCCGGATCTTGCCGGCTGCTCCGCGTTCTCGCTCATTTTTTGAAGCGGGCTGCATCGATTTCTTAAAAAAAGTGAAACTTGGGCAATTTTTGAGAAAAAATAGGCTTACGGCACCGTGGTAAAGCTCCGTTTCAGCTCCGAGCGGTGCGAATTGTGTCTCAAGTGAGACAGTTTGCGTGGTAATCAGCAGTTTAAAAGTAATCTGAAGGTCAAAAAACGCTTCTGCAAGCGCTTTGTCAGGCTAAAACAGGCTGAGAGAAGGAGCCGTTTTCTCAAAAATGAGCGATTTTTCACCTTTTTTTAGAAATCGGCAAAGCAGCGGCTGCAGTTGCGATTGCAGCTGCCTGCTGCACTGCACCGAATCGCTCATTCAACCGCATTCTCGCTCATCCTTCCGCACTCTTGCTCATTTATCCGCATTCTCGCTCATTTTTACACGGCG
>CACZOW010000301.1 GCA_902782885.1 uncultured Ruminococcus sp.
CTGGGCAATACCCTGGGCTCGCTGCTGATCGCCGCGCTGATCGCGGTCGCGACCAAACCGGGCAAACCGAACGATCAGACTAAGTCGGACAAACCGAACGATTAAACTATCAAAGTGTAAAAAAATGAATAAAATCAATATAAAGATCAGGCTGATTTTGCTGATATGCACGGCGTCAATACTGATCGGTACATTGTCGTTGCCCGGTACACCGGGCGCATTGAACGCGTCTGAAAGCAGAGAGTTAAAGACGGAATTTGACACATATTCCGAAACAAAGCTTAAGGAAGACGTTACGCTGAAGAACGGCGACGTTATTGCGGTGCAGTTTCACACGCTGGCCCCGACGGTCAGCTTCAGCCTCGCCACCGAAAGCGATGACAACGAGCGCGAATTCACGGTTGACCTTTTTAACTGGGATGAAAACCTGAAAAAAACGCTCAGAGGGAAAGCGCTCGGCACGTGGACCGTTTCGGAATGGGCGAAAACGGGCGAAATATTTATCGATTTCACAACGCTTGACGGAGGATCGTTAGGCGCCGGAGAGTACGCTTTGCAATTCCGTCTGGATAAAGGCTCGGACGTTGTATTAAAACGCTATAAACCCGCGCCGCGAGGCTTTAACTGCTATGAAAACGGATATCGCGTGTACGGTTCGTACGCCGGAAAGATAGTCAGTAAAACGCCGGCAGACAAACTCATGACCTACTACACCGCGGAGGAGAATATCGAATATCACACCGCACCGCCGGAATGGACCGTGCCCGAAGACTGCGCGATCGCGCGAATGGACGTAGATCCGACGCGGTGGACCGCCGTAGACGGCCTTGGCCGCACGCTCCCGGACCATTCCTCCGTGGGAGGCAAAAAAGAGCGCAAAGTCGGCATGTTTTACTGGACCTGGCACTATGCGTGGATGCATGCGGTTCCGTGCAGCGTTACAGAGGCGATTAAAGGCCATCCGGACGCGATCAACGACTACGACCATGAAGTGTGGAAGCAGAACGGGACCGGATATTTCTGGGACGAGCCGCTTTTCGGATATTATACCGAATTTGACGATTACGTGCTGCGCAAGCACGCGGAACTGCTGGCGGACGCGGGCGTGGATTTCGTACTCTTCGATTGTACCAACAGCGACGCCACCTGGGAGGACGGCTACACGAATTTGTTAAAAGTCTGGTCAGAAGCACGCGCCGACGGCATCAAAACGCCGCAGGTCGCATTTATGCTCAATTTTATATGGGATCCCCAGTGCACGGTATCGTCGCTTCGCCAGATATACGAAAAAGTGTACAAAAACGGAAACTACCAGGATCTGTGGTTTTACTGGGAAGGAAAGCCTTTGGTAATGTCGCACAACGGACTTGATATGGATGATGCGTATCAGGCGGAAATATCCAATTTCTTCACTTTCAAGGCCGGTATGGGCTCGTATTTCGGCGGCGACATGGACGACGGCTGGTGGGGCTGGCTGCACGTTTACCCGCAGTCCGTATACCGGAATCCGGACGGCAGCGCCGAATTGACCACCGTAGGCGTGGCAATGAACGCAAACTATGAGACGATGAGCTTGTCGGCAATGAACAACGATCACAATATGGGCCGCAGCTTCTCAATGCAGCCCGGGTATTCGTATTCGTACCGCTATGCCGGGAAAACGGTCAAGTGCAGTTCGGGCATGGATGATGCCATATATTACGGCATCAATTTCCAGGAGCAGTGGGATCACGCGCTTAAAATTGATCCCGAGATAATTTTTGTGACCGGCTGGAACGAGTGGAACGCGGGCCGCAACGTCGAATGGGGCGGAGTCGCAAACGCTTTCCCGGATGAATTTGATGACGAAAATTCCCGGGATATCGAACCGACGCGGGGAAGGCTGAAGGATCATTATTATTATCAGCTTGTTTACAACATCCGCCGCTACAAAGGTGTTTCGAAGTACGACGTACAGCCGGACGCGTTGACGATCGATATAAACGGCGGCGTGTCCCAGTGGGACAGCGACAAGATCGTTGTGTACAACCACTATACGAACAACACTTACACTCGCGATATTGACGGCTGGGCGACAACGCATTACACGAACCCGGGCATCCGAAACGACATAAAGACCGCGAAGGTGTCGTACGACGGCAAAAACGTGTATTTTTACGTAGAGACCGTTGACACGATTACTCCGTCAGATGACGAAAACTGGATGCGCCTCCTGCTCGATACGAAGGAAGCGACCGCAAACTATTCCGGCTGGGAAAATTTCGAATATATACTTAACCGCGTGCCTCCCGCCGCGGACGGTCTGGTGCTGGAGCGCAGCACCGGCGGCTGGAACTGGGAGGAAGTCGGGCACGTGGATTACAGCGTTTCGGGCAACGTCCTGCAGGTCGCGATCCCGCGCAAACTTTTGGGGCTCGGCTCCGGCAGGCTCGATTTCAATTTCAAATGGTGTGACGCGAATCTGGCGGACGGTGACATTTTAACGCTGTACACGGACGGAGACGCGGCACCCGGCGGGCGGTTCTGTTTCCACTTCACGACGAAAACGCGCACGCCCGCGGAGGCGCGCAGGCTGACGATCATAATAGTCTGTGCGGTCTCGGCGGTGCTGGCAGCGGCGGCCGCTGCGCTGCTGATCATACGGAATAAAAAGCGTAAAACAGCTAAAGCCGCCGGCGGTGTCAATTGAACGTGCGCAGGTGATCGGCAGCAGCGGCGAAGCAGTCAATACGTATTATTTATTTTTTGGTACTTATCAACCCGCGCAGGATCGATGACACGCCATTACGAAGAACGGAGGACAACGCTGACGTTGCCGCCCGTTTCCCAATGGCAGAGGCGCTGGAAGTTTTGCCGCCCAGCAGCGAATTGACCACGTTGGTGCTCACCGAACGGGCGGCGGACGACGTGGCGCTGTTGACCGCGCGCCGGGCGATAGTGTTGCCCGCAGAACTCTTTTTTGACGACGATTTTGCCTTCGAAGCCGCCTTCTGCTGCGCTTTTTGCGCCTGCGCCTCGGCTTTGGCAGCCTCGGCCTCCTGCGCGAGGATGGCGTTGGCCTCCTTGATCAGTTCGTAGGCGGACTCGCGGTCGACGTTCTCTCTGTATTTTGTGTTAAACGCGTCGCTGGCAATGATATTGTCAACGAACTCCGCCTCCGCAGGCCCGATCAGGCTCTGCGGGGGCAATATTTTCGCGTTTTCCACGATCGACGGCACGCCGTTCTCATCCAGAAAGCTGACCAGCGCCTCGCCGGTGCCCAGCGCCATAAGCGCTTCTTCCGTATTGAACGCCGGATTTGTGCGGAACGCCTTTGCCGCGGCGCGCACCGACTTCTGCTCCGCCGGCGTGTACGCGCGCAGACCGTGCTGCACCCGGTTCGAAAGCTGCGCCAGAACGTCGTCCGGGATGTCCGACGGCGATTGCGTCACAAAATACACGCCGATGCCTTTGGAACGGATCAGCTTCACTATCTGTACGATCTTCTGTACCAGCGCTTTGGGCGCATCGGCGAACAGCAGATGTGCCTCGTCGAAGAAAAAGATCATGCGCGGCTTGTTCAGGTCGCCGACTTCGGGCAGTTTTTCGAATAATTCTGAGAGCATCCACAGCAAAAACGTCGCGTACACCGTGGGGCTGCCGATCAGGCGCGAGGAGGACAACACATTTATGTACCCCCGCCCCTCCGCGTCGCACTTCATCCAGTCGTAAATGTTCAGCGCGGGCTCGCCGAAAATGATATTGCCGCCCTGGTCCTCGAAAGCGAGCAGCGCCCGCTGGATGGCGCCGATGCTGGCGGTGGAAACGTTGCCGTATTCGGTGGTAAATTCGGCGCGATTGTCCCCGACGTATTTTACCATCGCCCGCAGATCTTTGAGATCGAGCAGCAGCAGCCCAAGTTCGTCCGCGACTTTAAAAACGATATTCAGTACGCCGGACTGCACCTCGGTCAAACCGAACAGGCGCGATAGCAGCAGCGGTCCCATATCCGACACCGTGACCCGCACCGGCACGCCTTTTTCGCCGAAAATGTCCCAAAACCTCGTCGGAAAGGCCTTATATTCCCAGTTTTCAATACCAAATCGCTCGATCCTGCGCTGCATATCCGCGCTGTCGCGGCCCGGGACCGTCATGCCGGTGAGGTCGCCTTTTACGTCGCTGAAGAAAACCGGTACGCCCAGTTCGGAGAAAGATTCCGCCAGTACTTTCATGGTGACGGTCTTGCCCGTGCCGGTGGCGCCGGCGATCAGGCCGTGGCGGTTAGCCATCTTCGGCAATAAATACAGTCTTTTATCTGAGCTGGCGATCCAGATCTTGTTGTCATCGTACATAAATTTGCCCCTTTCTCCGGCGCGGCGGCGCCCGGATCACGAGGTGATATTATCACAAACCCCGGACAATGTAAAGCAGGACCAGCCAGACGCCTTCTCCGGCGTATCATCTGATTTGGCGCCGGCTCCGGACGCCTTCTCTGACCGGACAAACGCATGAGTCAATGCCCGTGAGACCCTTGTGATCTCTCTGGAGTTCCCTGAAACACCTCAGAAAAGCCGCTGAGGAGCCCCGGAGGCGTTTCGAAGGTGCTCCGAGGCCGGAAAAAGTGGTTCAAAATAAGGAAATCAAACATAATTTATGCCGTGCATGCTGCTACGGACTGAAAAATGAACATGAAATTGCACAAAAAAACGGATAATGCATTTTTTGTTAAGAAACTCGAAAATCGCCGGGTAAAAATGAGCGAGAATACGGAAAAATGGGCGAAAATGCGATTGAACGAGCGATTCAGGCAGTGTGCCATGCAGTAGCGATCGCAACTGCAGCAGCTGCTTTGCCGATTTCTTAAAAAAGGTGAAAAATCGCTC
>CACZOW010000302.1 GCA_902782885.1 uncultured Ruminococcus sp.
CGGCGACCAGATGAATCTTTGCAATTCGGCGGGCATTCCCGCGGGCGCGTTCATGCTGAGTAAATGATGCTTGTTTCCTGGGTAAATGTCGACATTTACCACGGCGCCAAAGCCTCATTTACCCAGAAACACGGCTTTACTCCCAAATCGTATTTATTTCAGCAGAGTAACAGGCCGCGCTCGCTCATTTTCAGACCCTGGTCGCCTTCTTGAGTCTCTTGACCTGCTCGAATTCACAAAAAAATAAACAAAAATGCTTGCTCGGACTGTTTTTTGTTTATTTTTGAAGGGAAATCCGCGCGAAAAATGAAAATGACAGGATATTACCTGTTTTCACAGGCGTTATCTGTCGCAATGCTTGAATCAAGCATTGTCATTACGATTTCGGGAGTAGAGCCCAGAAGCAAGCCTCATTTGACTTTTTCGCGCGCGTATAGTACACTAAAGCCGCTTTTCGGGATAACGGAAAAGCGGCGGGAGAGGAAATGAACAGCTTTTGGTTGTCCGCGTCGGGCCTGACGCTTGAGATACAGCACAGATATAAAGCGGCGTACCGGTTCTGTGAAGGATACCGGGTGGATGCGGCATTGCCCGAAGGCGGCGGAACAAACGCGGAACCGGCCGTACATGCCGATGCGGTGATCTACGTCACGGAGGATGAGATCGCGGCCGAACAGCGGCGCGCCGAGGCTGACGGCCAGAATTTCAGCGCGGGATACTGTGAGATCACGGCGATATTCCGCAAGATCGCGGAGTTTCTGCCCCGCACCGGACGGTTCCTGATGCACGGGTCCGCGGTCGCCCTCGACGGCGAAGCGTACATTTTCACCGCGCCCAGCGGCACCGGAAAGTCCACCCACACGTCGTTCTGGCGAAGTGAATTCGGAGAACGCGCGGTGATGGTCAACGACGACAAGCCGTTCATACGCATTGACGGCGGCAAAGCGTTCGTAAGCGGCAATCCCTGGAACGGCAAGCACCGGCTGGGCTGCAACGCGGAATTTCCGCTGAAAGCGGTGTGCGTGCTCTCGCGCGGCGCGGAGAATACCGTCCGGCCGCTTGACCCGGCAGAGGCGTTTCCGACGCTGCTGCGGCAGGTCTACCGCCCCGCGGATCCGCAGATGCTGGCGGCAACGCTGGATATGCTGGACGCGCTTGAGCACGGCGTAAAACTGTACGGAATGGAATGCAATCTTGATCCCGGCGCGGCGCGGGTCGCGTACGAGAACATGCGATAATAAAAGGAGCAGATCTGATGAAACTGAATCAGAACTTTATAACACACACCACCGGCGGGCAGTATTATGTTGTCAGCACCGACAGCACGGCCTTCAAAGGCATAATCCGGGGCAACGGCACCACCGGCGACATTATTGAACTTCTGAAAAACGACACCACGGAAGACGCGATCGTCGACGCGCTGTTTGAAAAGTACGATGCGCCGCGGGAGAAGATTGCCGCCGACGTTAGCACTGTTTTGACCAAACTGCGCTCCGTCGGTGCCATAGACGACGATTGACGCCGCACACGGCGGCAGCTGCAGGCGGGCAATGGACAGCGAGATCAGATCGATCGAACAGTACCTGGACGAGAACGGCAGCCTGACTTACTCCAACGTGGGCGTAAGCATGATGCCTATGCTGAAGCAGGGCCGCGACCTGTTTACCGTGCGCAAAAAAGGCGCCGAACGTGCCCGAAAATACGACGTAGTGCTGTTTAAACGCCCTCCGGACAAGTACGTGCTTCACCGCGTGGTGAAAGTGCGGCCGGAGGGTTATGATATTTTAGGGGACAATTGCGCCTCCCGGGAGCGGAACGTGCCTGAAGCGCGCGTACTGGGCGTGTTGACGTCCTTCGTGCATAAAGGCAAAGAGCATTCCGCGGAAGAAAAAGGCTATAAACTGTACTCGCGGCTCGCGGTGGCGGGGCAGCCGCTCCGCATCCTGCGCGCCAAAGCGGCCGGCGTCCTGCGCCGTGTACGCAAACTGTTCCGGAAACGCAAAAATGAAAAGGGTGAGTAGAATGACGGAAGCAGATATGAACAAAACGGGAACGACCAGGCGAAAAATGTTCTGCTTGCTGCTGGCGGCGCTTATGATGATCGCCATCGTGCTCCCGGTGAATACGGGGGAGAGTTTTGCTGAACCGGCCGCCGTATTTCCGACCTACAAGAAGTCTTCGCTCACAGATGTGCTTTATATGAATCCGGGGGACAAGGTGCAGATGCAGTTCCACACGGCCGCTCCGGTCACTTTCGCAGGGCTGGAGTTCAGCACGGGCGGCGCAGGTCTGGCCGCGGAATTCCGGCTGTACCGCTGGGACAAAAATGTCAAACAAACGGTCGAGGGCGAAGTTCTGCTTTCCGGCAGCGCCTCGGACTGGAATGCCGGCGACCCGGTGGGACTTGGCTTTGAAAGCCTCGGCGGCGGCGCGCTCCCGGCTGGTGAATATCTGCTGGAGTGTACGCTCACGGCGGGCGCGGACGTGCGGCTGGAACGGTATCTGCCCAATGTGATGGGCATCAGCTGCTACGACAACGGGATCCATATTTACGGTTCGTATCTGGGCATGATAATTGCCGCCGAACCGGTGGAAAGATTGTTCATCCATGCCAGCAGCCAGACGGATATCGAGTATCATACCGCGCCGCCGGAATGGAAAGTGCCTGAAGACAGCGCCATCGCGCAGAAGGGCGTTGACCCCACCAAATGGACCGCGGTGGACGGGCTGGGCCGCACGCTGCCGTCGAGCCGTGATGTCGGCAAGCCCAAAAACCGGAAGGTCGGCATCTTTTATTGGACCTGGCACTACAATTTCTCCAACAACGTGCCCTATAACGTGAACAACACCATCGAAGCGTACCCCGAGTCCAAAAATGATTACTACCATGAAGTCTGGAAACAGGCCGGTGCATATTTCTGGAACGAACCTTTGTACGGCTACTACACCGAGATGGATGATTACGTGCTGCGCAACCACGCGGAGCTGCTGGCGGACGCGGGCGTGGATTTTGTGCTGTTCGACTGCACCAACGGCGATGCCACATGGGAGTCCGCGTACATGAACCTGCTGAAAGTCTGGTCTCAGGCGCGCGCGGAAGGCATCAAAACGCCGCAGATCGGTTTCATGATGCAGTTCGGATGGTCGGGCAACACCCGCTCC
>CACZOW010000303.1 GCA_902782885.1 uncultured Ruminococcus sp.
GGCCGCAACGGCATGGTCTGCGCCAAAGTCGCGAAAGACGCGTCAAACCTGTATTTTTACGTTCAGACGCTTGCGGACATAAGCGATGACCGGAAAGGCACCTGGATGAACCTTTATATCGATACCGACGGCGACCTGTTGAACAACTGGAACGGGTACGAATACCGGGTGAACGGCGTTGCCTCCGACGGTAAACTCAGGCTGGAAAAGTACAACGCGGGCGGATTCGAACAGACCGCGGAAGTGCCGTTCCGCATGCGCGGAAATCAATTGATGCTGAGCCTGCCCAAGTCAGTTCTGGGCATCCCCGGCGACGATTATACGTTAAACTTCAAGTGGGCGGATTCCCGGACCCTGCTTGAAACGTGGGAGGACTTCTACCTGCACGGCGATACGATGCCCTTCGGACGGTTCAATTACGCGTTCAACGCGGCGAAGGCCGGCGGCACAGCCTTCACAATACCCGCACCCGATAAAGCGGCGCGCGGGCCGCAGGCTGAGTATATACCTGACCTGAACGGAGGAATATCGGATCACGATCCGGACTGGGAACTGCTGCACACCGCTTACGCTGAAGGCGGCAAACTCACCGGCTCAGTGATGACCGAGAGCGGTCTGTTCGGCATCGGCTTCAAGCATAAGACGAGCGGCCGCGGCACCACGGTCATCACCGCGGATATAACGGTGCCCGTGCCCGAGGGCAACAAGAGCGGATATGTGGAGATCGCGCTCCGCCTCAACGATTACACGGACAACAAGACGGAGAAGAAGGGCGTCCGCATCGGCGTCGACGGCAGCGGACAGATCGGCATCGTGGCGTCTTCAGGCAGAAAGTTCACGTCGCAGAAAACGCGCTTCACATTTGCCGAGGGGCGGAAGATCTATATCGAGGACAACGCGGATACCAATGTGATCACGGTGTATGTTGACGATGCCGGCGAAAAGGTCAAAGTCGCGGATTGCGTGATCAGCGGCCGCAACGTGACGATGTATTATGCCGAAGGCGGCCTGCCCTCCGTGATGGCCGGCTACAGCTACGACATATATCCGGACGGTTACATCTCGATCACTTCGGGAGCGCGGTATGTAAGCGTTTCCGACATCTCCGTAAAACTCCCGTGAGCGTGCAACGCCACATGCTTTTATACACGAAAAATGCATTTTGTTAACGCAAAAGGAATACTGTCCGGGAGCGGAGGCCGCCTCGGAATGAATATATACCGCGGCTGCACCCACGGGTGCATCTACTGCGACAGCCGAAGCGCATGCTATCAGTTCACACATCCGTTCGAGGACGTGGAGGTCAAACAGAACGCCCCGGAACTGCTGGAAAAGGCGCTCCGGTCAAAACGACGGAAATGCATGATCGGCACCGGCGCCATGTCGGATCCATATATGCACTGCGAGGAGAAGCTGCGGCTCACCCGCAGATGTCTCGAGATCATCAGGGACAACGGTTTCGGCGCGGCTATTATCACTAAATCCGACCGAATCCTGGAGGATATCGATCTGCTGGACGAGATCAACCGTTCCGCCAAGTGCGTGGTGCAGATGACGCTGACGACTTACGACGACAAGCTGTGTGCGATCCTGGAACCGAATGTGTGCAACACGAAGCGCCGCATAGAAGTGCTGGAGAAAATGCGGGAGCGGGGAATACCGACGGTGGTGTGGCTGACGCCTATATTGCCGTACATCAACGACACGCGGGAAAATATTGCCGCCATTCTTGACGAATGCGTGCGCGTGGGCGTGAAGGGCATAATAGATTTCGGAATGGGATTGACGCTGCGCGAAGGCGACCGGGAGTATTACTACGCGGCGCTGGACAGACATTTTCCGGGATTGAAGGAACGCTATATTCGTCAGTTCGGCAACGCGTATGTGCTGCCCAGCCCGCGGTCGGGAGAACTGCACCGGATGCTTTTGCGTGTGTGCGCCCAAAACGGTATAATGTCTGATCCGGAGGAGTGCTTTTCGTATATGCAGGAACTGCCGGAGAAATACACTCAGCTGAGTCTGTTCGATTCGGAAACGGGGGCAAAATGATCATGGCGCCAACATCGGAATGCGGCGGGATCTTTAAGGTTTTGTTTGTGTGCCACGGCAA
>CACZOW010000304.1 GCA_902782885.1 uncultured Ruminococcus sp.
AAGTTGTTGCGCAGCACTTCCAGGTACTGGTCGGCGATCAGGCTGACGCTCACGTCGGCAATATTGAGCTTATTGCGTTCGAGCAGAGAAAGCAACAGATCGAACGGGCCCTCAAACACGTCCAGTCTGATGTCCGCCAGCGCTGATGTATACAATTCCTGATTGACGTTATCCAAATCCGTACCCCACCGGAGCGTTTATGTAAGATACGCTCACCCGATTATTATATCATATTCGCCCGACTGTGCATACAGCCTGATACAGCCGTTCGCGGTCATTTCATAGGTCAGTCCCTCTTTCAAAAACCTGCCATCGGAAAGCGCGTCCAGCGCGAATTCCCGTACGGTATCGGAGTAAGGACTCGTCAGCCTGAGCGTGGAAGCGCCTTCAGGCAGTTCAAGGGATACGACCGCGGAAGTATTGCCGGGCACGCGGAAGTGATACTTTACGCCTGTTCCGGTAATTTCCCACGCAGATTCGATGCGGCCGTACACGCAGTCGTAATACGCGTTAACGGAGGTTATCCGGCGCTGCGGATCGAGCCGCGGCTCCAACAGGAAGGACTTAAAGCCGGCGTCGCCGCCGTAGCCGTTGATGCCCGCCATATACGCGTACATCCACTCGCCTACGCAGCCGTACGCGTAGTGGTTGAAGGAATTCATGCCAACGTCGCCGAAACCGCGCGCCAGCGTATAGGAATCCCAGCGTTCCCATATAGTAGTGGCGCCCTGGTCGACGCTGTACAGCCAGGAAGGATTGTCCCGCTGCAGCAGGAGCGTATACGCCGTTTCGTCCTCGCCCAGCTCGCTCAGCACGCGCACGATGTACGCCGTGCCCACGAATCCGGTGGACAATTTCCCGCCGTTCGAGCGGATATTGTACACGAGCTGTTCCAGCACGTACCGGCGCGTCTCTTCGTCCGGCGTCAGGTCCAGCAGGAGCGTCAATATATCTCCCGTCTGGCTCTCGTTCTTCAGCCCGAAGCCTTTGCTGACGAACGCGTCGATATAATTCTGTTTTACACGCTCGTACATTTTTTCATAGTATTCCGCACGGTCATTTCTGCCGATCGTTTCGGAGATCTCCTGCATCAAAAGGGCGTCGTACGCGAAAAACGCCTGCCGGATCAGCTGCTGATCTGTGCTCTCGTATGCCAGCCAGTCTCCGTAACGCTCCAGCGGACCGCCGTGCGCCTCGACGAAGCGCATATACTTTTCCATCGATTCGTAATTACGGCGCAGCACCCAGATATCGCCGTACTTTTTATACACTGTGTACGGGACAATGATCCCCGCGTCGCCCCAGGCGGCCGCGCCGGCGCCGGTGGCGTTGCTGACGGGTATAACGTCGGGATACGCGCCTTCAGCGGTCTGGCTGTCAATGCAGTCCAGCAGCCATTTTCGGAAGAACGACGCTACATCTGCGTTGTACGAACCCGTGCCGATAAACACCTGCGTATCTCCGGTCCAGCCCAGCCGTTCGTTGCGCTGGGGGCAATCCGTGGGCACGCTCAGATAGTTGCCCATCATGCCCCACATTATATTGGAGATCAGCTGGTTGACCGAATCGTCGGAGGTAACGATGCCGCCGGTGACTTCATTGACCGAACCCACCACGATGCCCCGGAAATCCGTGAAAGTGACCGCGGCCGTCGCGGTGACAGACACGTATCTGAAGCCGTAGAACGAATACGCGGTGTGGTAGGTCTCCGGGCCGCCGCCGGCGAGATAATACATGTTCGTAGAGCGAGCGCTGCGGTAGTTCGCGGTGTATACGGAGCCTTCGGGACCGTCGTTGCCCCGGGATGCTTTGCCGGAATCGTTCAGCATCTCACCGAAGCGCAGCGTTATCAGCGTGCCCCGCTCCCCTTCGACGGTAAACTGCGGCCAGCCTACTATGTTCTGACCCAGATCTATCACCGCGGTCTCTCCGGCGTTCAGAGTCAGCTCGCCGCACGGCTCGGGCTCGCGGACGATGCGGATACGGCCGTATTCCGAGCCGTTGTCCTCGGTGCCGTCATACACGGTTACGGAAGCGGGCATGCGGGTGTACTCTTCGCGCACGCGGATGTCCGGGCCGTCCGCCGGGGACAATACGCCGTCAAATCCTTTGAATATCCGTACCCGCTGCCATTCGGCATCGCTGCCGCCGGCAACGCGCGCCGTTTCCGCACGCGCCGCGTCATACGTTTCGCCGTCATATATCGACGCCTCGATGACCGGACACAGGGAGCGGTTCCACTGCCAGGAACTGTCCGTGACGATCTCCTGCGTCCTGCCGTTTCTGTATTCTATAACAAGACGCATCAGGAACGCGTTGTCCCGGTAGCCGTACGTGCCGAACGACACAGAGCCGTTCCACCAGCCGGACGTGACCCAGGCGCACAGCGTGTTTTTCCGGCTGCGCACCGCTTCGGTCACGTCGTAAGAAAAATACTGGACGCGGTTCCGGTAATCCGTCCAGCCGGGCTTCAATTCGTCATTGCCGACGCGCCCGCCGTTGATGAACAGGTCAAAATTGCCCAGCGCCGTGGTATACACACGGGCGCGGACGATCTCTTCCGGCGGGAACCGCGTTTCAAACGACTTACGGAACATTATGCCGCCGCGCTTGTCGGTCGCCTTGCCCGACACCATCGAGACGTACGAACGGTTCTCGCCGCCATTTGCCTGAACGATCAGCCGTCCGGCGCCTTCGC
This sequence comes from uncultured Ruminococcus sp., assembly GCA_902782885.1. Classification (GTDB taxonomy): domain Bacteria; phylum Bacillota; class Clostridia; order UBA1212; family UBA1255; genus UBA1255. The sequence continues at coordinate 2,699 of CACZOW010000304.1, forward strand.
TGTCAAAACTGAAAGGATTGCCGCCATCTGCGTAATTAAACGACAGCGTCTGCTGCGCTCCGTCCGCAAAACGGACCGTGGCACGGATATCGTCAACATACGCCTTCTCGGCGCCTGCCTGACGGAATCCGAAGCCGCCGGCGCTGTCCTGCGCGCGGGGCGCGGAGTCGACGGCTTTGCCGTCAACATATGTGATCACATTGTCCATGTCCGACTTTACCGTGACATGGAATTTGTCGCCGTATACGATGTCGCCGCATTTGCCGGATATGTCAACTTCTTCCAGCGTATACCCGCCGCCGGTAAACACGTGTTTGCGCAGGAAAAGCCGGCCGTGTTCAACAATATTGAACTGCCACAGCAGATATTCCGAATCGCTCCGCACGTCCAGCATCAGCCCCAGCGCTTCGGACTGTATGTCGGCGTCAAATTCGATCGTGTATTCCGTTATGTCCTCCGACGCTTCGTATTCGGCAATAAACTTCGCCCGCTCCAGTCCGGCGACGTCCGCGCAGGTCTCAAAGCAGGCAACAGCGTCGCTCTCGCAATATCGGTCGTCTTCATCCCACACCGTGACCTGCCAGTAATAATTCGTTTCGGGGCGCAGCGGGCGTCCGGTGTAAAATACGCATGCGGACAAGTCTGAACTTACTTTGCCGCTGTCCCAGTACGTTTTTCTCATATCCGGATGCTCGCTTAAAACGATGCGGTACGCAGACTGGAACATCGGTTCTTTCGCTTCCGAACGCCAGCTGAACGTAAAGTCGCGCAGATCGACGCCGACCGGGTCATCGCGGTAATTTACGCGCAGATCCGTCGGAAGAAAACCACCTTTAGTATGTTCCCTGTAATCAGGGACAAACGTACATACCGCATACAGCAGTGCGGCGGCAATCACGATACCGAAAACGACACAGAGTATTATTTCACTTTTTTTCATTTCCTCATTCTCACCCGGAGGCCGTCACATGGAGATCAGACTGGATATCAGATCGAACGGCAGTTTTATAAGCCAGGCCAACGCCGCTGTGGGGATATCGATCAGGTACCGGGACAGGAAGTCGCCGATCACCGGAACGCGCAGCAGTACGATGAATCCGATAAATATCCACATACTGTATTTTTCAACGGCATATAATTTGCGGTACGCACTGTATGGCAGAAAGTTGACAATAAGCCGGTAAGAATCAAATCCCGGCAGAGGCAGGAACAGGAACACGGTCAGCGTCAGTGAGATCAGATACGCGTACTCGAAGATCCATAGTATGATCATGTATATCTGATTGTTCAGGATCCCGGCAAAAAAGCCGATGAGCAGCAAAATATAATACACAGCGTATTCCGCGAACGCCAGAATTATGCCGGCAGCGGGCGCGGACAATATCTGTATCGCCCCGTCGCGCTTCGGATGCTTGTAGAAGCGTCCGTCAAACTGCATGGGTTTGCCGAAGCCGAAGCCGACGAGCACCAGCATCACGAATCCCAGCGGATCCAGATGTGCTTTGGGGTTCATAGTAAGGAAGCCCCTCTGTTCGGGCAGATGATCCCCGAGTTTTTTTGCGACCCAGGCCTGAAAAAAGCCTCTGAATGAGAAAAACAGTACCATGCCCGGTATGGACAGCAATTTGGCCAGCCAGTAGTCGGCAGATGAATATGAAGTAAAAAATGATGATAACTGCATGAATTGCGACATCGTTTTCTCCTCTAAAAAGCAATTTTGTGCATTCCGGTCTTATGTACCCGGGGCCGTCGAACGAAAGGACCTCATACTTCGGCCGCTCCGGTGGATTATACCACACCGCGCCCTGCCAAATCAAGTTTAAGCACGGGGTCAAACCTGCGTTTTAAACACAGGGAAAGACCCGAATTTTAAGCACGGGGTCAGACCTGCGTTTAAGCGCCAGGAAAACGGTGCTCCACTCCCGAAATCGTATTTATTTCAGCAGAGTTACAGGCCGCGCTCGCTCGTTTTCAGACCATGGGCGCCTTCTCGAGTCTCTTGACCTGCTCGCAATCACATAATAATAAACAAAAATACTTGCCTGGACTGTTTTTTGTTTATTTTTGGCGCCTTCTCGAGTTGTATAAGAGGGCAAAAGTAAACAAAAATACATTGAACAATCGATTTTTG
>CACZOW010000305.1 GCA_902782885.1 uncultured Ruminococcus sp.
AGTACCCACCACCAGTGCTTGATCTCAAGCGCGCGCAGCTGGATCGCCCCCGCGAACTGTGCCGCCGCCAGAAACAGCGCCAGAAACGCGTAGACGGTCTCGTTGACTTCAAAATCGATAAGAGGCAGGAACAGTACGATCAGTCCGTAGATCGCCATAAAATAAGCGCTCTGAAGGATCCAGCCCGGGCGGAAATACATGCGCCGGTTCAGTCCGAAAGACACGAAGCAGACCGCCGCGGTCACCAGCAGCACACCGCCGATCAGCAGCTCGTGCTCACGGTCGCTGCCCAGCGGGTTTACCAGGATGAAGACCGCCGTACCGGCCAGTATGAACGCGGCAAGATACAGCAGTCTGCGGCCGAGATTAGCTGATACCTTCATTTTCGCTCTCCCTCCGGTTCATGCCAAGCCGGGCAACGTAGCTGTCCCGGCACATTTCCTCAATACCGTATTCCGCGCGGAATCCCAGCAGTTCCGCGGCTTTGGAAGGATCCGCGTAGCATTCGGCGATATCGCCGGGACGGCGCTCGGTGACAACGTACGGGATACGGATATTATTGACCTTTTCAAAGGTGTTGATGAGCTCAAGCACGCTGTAGCCGCGGCCGGTGCCCAGATTGACCGCCTCGATGAAACAGCCGTCGCTGAGATGCTCTACCGCCCTCACGTGTCCGCGCGCCAGATCGACGACGTGGATATAATCGCGCACGCCGGTGCCGTCGGGCGTGGGATAATCGGCGCCGAAGACGGTCATTTTCTCAAGTTTTCCGAACGCGGTGTCAAGTATACGCGGCATGATGTTGTTCGGGATGCCGTTGGGGTCCTCGCACAGCAGCCCGGACTGGTGGCCGCCTACGGGATTGAAATACCGCAAAAGGAAGATCGACCAGGAATTATCCGAAACATACAGGTCGCGCAGGATATCTTCGATCATCAGTTTGGTGCGGCCGTACGGATTGGTCACGGAGAGCGGTTCGTCTTCGGTGATCGGAACTTTGCGGGGATTGCCGTACACGGTGGCGGATGAACTGAACACCAGTTTTTTAACGCCGTGACGCCGCATGACGTCCAGCAGGTTCAGCGTACCGACAATATTGTTGTTGTAATACATGAGCGGCTTTTCCACGGACTCGCCCACGGCTTTGTATCCGGCAAAATGGATCACGCTGTCAATATCGTTCTCACTGAATATATGTTCCAGCGCGGAGGTATCCAGCATATCGGCACAGTAGAATCTGAACGACTTTCCTGTGATGCGTTCCACCCGGTCGATCACGGAAGGTTTGCTGTTGTAAAAATTATCAAACACGGTCAGTTCATAACCCGCGTTCAGGAGTTCCACACATGTATGACTGCCAATAAAGCCGCTGCCGCCCGTTACCAATATACTCAATTCAAACAACCTCCGATCGGAAATCAGTTACATCCCGGATTGTACACAATATCGCCTGAAATTTCAAGTACTCAGCGAACCGGCAATGCCGCCCCCCGCAGCGCGTCCCGTGGAGAATGCGACGGTCAGATTATAGCCTCCGGTAAGGGCGTCTACGTCCAGTATCTCGCCCGCGAAAAACAGTCCCCGGCACAGTTTGGATTCCAGCGTGGCCGGGTTCACTTCGGAAAGCGATACACCGCCCTGGGTCACGACGCCGTGATCCGGATCGTCCGGGCCTGCCGGCGTCAGCACAAAATGCTTCAGCGTTTTTACCAGCGCGCGGCGTTCGGCGTTTTTCAGCTGCGCCGCCTGCACGCGGGGATCGATCCCGCTCATCCGCACCGCCGGTTCGGTCAGTGACGCGGGCAGCAGATCCTTCAGCGCGTTGACGAGCTGTTTGGCGGAATACTTTTCCAGATCGCGGCCTAGCCGGGCAAACAGCGTTTCTTCATCCAGCGCAGGCTTAAGGTCAAGTTCGATGCGGAAGCGTCCGTCAGCGTTGAGTTTGCCGTAAATTGACGGATCGAAGGCAATATAGCGTTTAAGTTCCGCGCAATCCGCGGTGCATGCCCGGCGTGCGTTCCCTTGTTTTGCCGGAACTCCCCCGCCGCCTCTTCCGGTGAGCGCGGACACGGCCCGCTCGATATAAAAACGGCTCAAAGATAGCACCGTGGGACCGGTGATGCCGGCATCCGAGAACATCAGCTCGCCGAAATCCTCAAAAACGCTCTTATTTGCCTCGTAAAGGCGTATTGCGGTATTCTTAAGGGTCAATCCCCGCAGCGCGGTGCAAAGCGCTTTTTCGCGGCACTGAAGGCCTATGAGCGAAGGCATTGGATACACGGCGGAATGACCGGCGCCGCACGCCATCATAAGTCCGCTTCCGTCAGAGCCGGTGAGCTTATATGTGATGCCTCCCGTGGCCAGCAAAACCGTGCGGCCGGTAAGCGAATACGGTTTCCCGCCGAGCAATCCATCGGCGCCCGAGACCGTGCCGTCTTCGACAATAAGTTTCTGCGCTTTAAAATCGTACAGCACCGGCACTTTTAATTCTTTGAGCCGGCGCACGAAAAACTCCGCCGCGTCATACGCGCGGCCGGACGCGGGAAATACGCGGCCGCCCCGTTCCGTTACAGTATCAAGGCCGCCTTCATTCAGGAATGCGATCAGGTCGGTATTGGAAAAGCGGCGCAGCGAAGACAGCATAAAGCGGTCTCCGGAAATGATATTGTCCGTGAGACCGCGAAGATCGCAGTTATTCGTAATGTTGCAGCGGCCTTTGCCGGTGATGCGCAGCTTGCGGCCCAGCAATTTGTTCCGTTCGGCGATGATAACACCGTATCCGCGTTCGGCAAGAGTTATCGCCGCCATCATGCCCGCGGGACCGCCGCCGATGATAACAGAATCATAAACCTTACCGGTGCCGGCCATATCGTCCCCCGCTCAGAACTCAGATATAGTGGGCCATGCGGGACGCGTCGGAATTGTCCTCGTCGTAGCCGTAGAGACGCAATTGACGGAGTTTGAAAAACGCCAGCGCAGGCTGCGGGAACAGCGCATAAGTCAGCACGTCTTCCTCCTGCTGGATGTAGGGCGCTATTTCGGCGCGCAGCTGCGGGAGCCGGTCTTCCAGCAGGTCCGCGGGACGGCAATCTATGACCGCCTTGCCGCCGAGGATCTTTTTGCGGAAATCGGGGTCGATCGGCGCGGGCGTGCGGCCGTACTCGCCGGCGGCAACGCCTTTTACTTCGTTGGTCACGATCTTATATCTTTCGCCGGACAACACGTTAAGCACTGCCTGGGAACCCACGATCTGGCTGGTAGGCGTCACCAGCGGCGGATAACCGAGGTCGGCCCTGACGCGCGGGACTTCCTCCAGGACGGCGTCGTACTTATCCATTGCGCCCGCCTGCTTGAGCTGCGAGACGAGGTTGGAGAGCATGCCGCCCGGGATCTGGTAGATGAGCGCGTTGATGTCAGGGCTCATGATGCGCGGATCGAGCAGTCCGTCTTTGACGTATTTTTCGCGGATCGGGCGGAAATACGCCGCGATCTCGCTGAGTTTTTTGATATCGAGTCCGGTATCGTATCCGGTGCCGGCAAGCGCGGCGACCAGCGGTTCCGTGGGCGGCTGCGACGTGCCCATGGAGAACGGTGAAAGCGCGGTGTCGACGATGTCAACGCCCGCCTGTATTGCCCGCAGATACGTCATGGAGCCCAGCCCGCTGGTGTAGTGTGTATGCAGCTCTACGGGCACTTTCAGGTTCTCTTTGAGCGATTTGATCAGCGTGTACGCGTCTTCGGGCTTGAGCAGACCGGCCATGTCTTTGATGCATACGGATTGCGCCCCCATCTCCTCAAGCTTTTTAGCGTCCCTGACAAAGATCTCGGCGCTGTGGAACGGGCTGGTAGTATAGCTTATGCAGCCCTGCGGATGACCGCCCTCTTTTATGCACGCTTCGATGGATTTGCTGATATTGCGCGGGTCATTGAGCGCGTCGAAAATGCGGATGATATCGATGCCGTTGCCGACGGATCTGCGTACGAAATCTTCAACGACATCGTCCGGATAATGCTTGTAGCCCAAAAGATTCTGACCGCGCAGCAGCATCTGGAGTTTGGTTTTTTTAGCGCGTTTTCTGATCTCGCGGAGCCGCTCCCAGGGATCTTCATTCAGAAAGCGCAGGCAGGCGTCGAAAGTGGCGCCGCCCCAGCATTCCAGCGCGTTATAACCGATATCGTCCAGCATTTCGATCGCCGGAAGCATCTCCGCCGAAGTCATTCTGGTAGCGATGAGCGACTGGTGCGCGTCTCTCAGGATAGTTTCAGTGATCCGGACTTTTCCCATGATATCAATACCTTTGTTATTTGTTATATGTTACTAATACAGCGCCGGCTGCCACGGAGCTTCCCGCGGAGACCGGTACGGAAACGACGGTACCGTCTTCCGGCGCCGTGATCTCGTTTTCCATTTTCATTGCTTCCAGTACGACAAGCTTGTCGCCGGCTTTAACCTTGTCCCCGGGCTTTACGTATACGCGCAGGATGCTGCCCGGCATGGGCGCTTTAACGGAATTTCCGCCGCTTTCCGACGGGGCAGCGGGTTTTTCGGCCGCGGACGGAGCGGGCACGAACGGTTCCGCCGCCCTTACCGGCGCGCTCTCGCCCAGTTCTTCGACTTCGACTTCATATTTGGTGCCGTTTACGGTAACGCAGTATTTTTTGGTCATGATGACGCCTCCGTTCTAAATGATGCGAAGATAATCTATAATGCGGCTGCGCGTCTCCGCCGGATCGATCACGTCGTCCAGCAGACTTTCGTAACCCGCCGCCTCCGCGGTGGAATACTGCCGCTTATAAAGGTCAATATACTTTTCTCTGGCAGATACAGGATCCGGATCGGCTTTGATCTGGTCTTTGTATTTCATGAGCGCCGCGGCGGCGGGGTCAATGGCGTCCACCGATGCGCCGCGCCAGGCGTAGGCAATGCTGCCGGCGTTGTCGACGGAGGCGGCCATAATAACTGCCGCAAGTTCGCCGCACGCCGAACCGGTGATGACGGTCACGGAACCGCGGCGGGAGGAATTGTGCCCGGAAACGATCGGGCTGCTCATGCTGTCGCACAGGCGTGCGATGCTGACCGGCAGTTCTGCCGCGTCCGCGCCGGAGCGGGCGAAGATCCCGGAAAAATCCAGCAGATTGACGACGGGTACACGGAACGCGCGGCAAAACTCGGCGAAGGACGCGAGTTTCCGGATGCCGGCAGGCCCGACTTTGCC
>CACZOW010000306.1 GCA_902782885.1 uncultured Ruminococcus sp.
CACGCTGTTCCCGTACGCCACCGTGTTCGTGGTGCTGGCGTTCGTGACGATGCTGTTCGTGCGGCACGGCGACGCGAAGCCGCAGATGGCGAAAGATAAGATGGAATATCTGGCCGGCGCCGACGACTGATCACGAAATGAATCCGGTATTGTTGACGATAATAATAATCATTGCCGCGCTGGCGCTGCTGCTGTTGTTCCTGATATTTCCGGCGCTGCGGCGGCACAAGGGGAGGGCAATGTTCGAGGGAAAGTGCATTGCCCACCGCGGGCTGCACGGCACGGACAACGGCATTGTCCCCGAAAACTCCCTGGCGGCGTTCCGGCGCGCGGCGGAGAAGGGCTACCCGATCGAGACGGATATCCACCTGACCAAAGACGGGCGCGTGGCGGTGTTCCACGACGACGACCTCAAACGGATGTGCGGGGACGCGCGGAAGCCGGAGGAATTGACGCTGGCGGAACTCAAGGAGCTGCGGCTGTCCGGCACGGAGGAGCGGATCCCGTCGCTGGAGGAATTGCTCGCGGAAGTGGACGGCGCGGTGCCGCTGCTGATCGAATTCAAGTGCACCGATCTTAAGACGTGCGGCGCGCTGTGCGAGGCTGCGGCAGGGATCCTGGACGGCTACCGCGGCGGCTACGCGATACAGTCGTTCTTTCCATTCGTGCTCAGGTGGTACCGCAGACACCGTCCCGGCGTGATGCGGGGACAATTATCCACCGGCTTTTACCGCGAATCCTTCCCGCGCAAACTGGCGGGAGCGCTGCTGTTCAACGCCTTCGGCAGGCCGGATTTCGTATCGTACGACATAAAAAACAAAAACAATGTGTTCTTCAGGCTCTGTACGCTTCTGGGAGCCATGCCGCTGGGCTGGACGTTCCGGGACCGCGCAGACTTTGAAAAAGCGCGCAAACGCTATAAAGGCTATATTTTTGAGAACGAGGAGACGATTTCATGAAACAAAGCAGTTATGACCGCTGGGACCTCAGCATATTGTATAACGGATTTGACGATCCGGCGTTGACGGCGGACGTTGACCGCCTGTCGGGCGCGGTCAAAGAGATCGGGCAGCTGGCCGCGATCGCCGGCGCGATACCGCACAAAGATCTGCTGCACCGGTATATTGACGTCGAGGAACGCGTCGGCAACCTGGCCGAAAAGCTCTTCGGCTACGCCAACCTGGTGTACGCCACCGATACCTCCGATATGCAGGCCACCGCGCTGATGGGCCGGCTGCGGGCAATGCTCTCCGACATCGCCGCGCCCGAGACCGCTATAAAGCAGGCGATCAGCGGCATGGAGGATCTGGAGACGCAGATCGAAGGCGACGCCGCGCTGAAGGATTACGCGTTTTTCCTGCGGGAGATCAAAAAAGACAGCCGGTATCTGTTGTCCGAAAAGGAAGAGCAGGTATTCGCGCTGATGGATATTTCCGGCGCGTCGGCGTGGGAGGAGCTGCACGACACGTTGACCAGCACGGTTAATGTAAAGTACCGGGGAGAGGATATCACATTGTCCGCGGCCCGCAACCTGGCCTACGACGGCGATCCCGCGGTGCGCAAAGACGCGTACGAAGCGGAGCTGGCCTGTTATCCGCAGATCGAGCAGTCCGCCGCGTTTGCCCTGAACAGCATCAAGCTGCAGGTGCTGAACGAATGCCGCCTGCGTGGATTCGCGTCGCCCCTCGACCAGGCGCTGTACAATTCCCGCATGAGCCGCAAGACGCTGGACGCGCTGATCTCCGCCATGAACGACTACATGCCAAAATTCCGTGAATACCTCAAGGCGAAAGGCCGCGCGCTGGGACACGGCGACGGACTGCCCTGGTGCGACATGTTCGCGCCGCTGGGCTCGCTGGACCGCAAATACACGGTGGAAGAGGCCAAAGAGTACCTGCTGAACATTTTCGGCAACTTCGACGCGGATCTGCACGACATGGTCAAGCGCGCGTTTGAGGAGAACTGGATCGATTTCTTCCCGCGCAAAGGCAAAGTGGGCGGCGCGTTCGACAGCGGCGTGCCCAGCGCGAAGCAGAGCCGCGTGCTGACCAACTTCGACGGGGCGTTCGGAGATATCGTCACTCTCGCGCACGAACTGGGCCACGCGTTCCACGACCAGCAGGTGTTCAGCTATTCCGTCATACAGCAGGATTACTCGATGCCGGTGGCGGAGACCGCGTCCACCTTCAACGAGGTGCTGGTGGTGAGCGAGGCCATTGACCGCGCGGAAACCAAAGAGGAGAAGCTGGCGCTGATCGAGAGCCAGTTGTCCGACGCTTGCCAGATCATCTGCGACATCTACTCGCGCTACCTGTTCGAAACGTCCGTGTTCGAGGCGCGGGACAACGAATTCCTGAGCCCGGAGCGCATGTGCGAGCTCATGCACAAAGCGCAGCTGGCGTCCTACGGCGACGGCATCACGGAGGCAACGCTCCATCCCTATATGTGGCTCTGCAAAGGCCATTACTACAGCGGCCACTTAAGCTTCTACAACTTCCCGTACGCGTTCGGCGGGCTGCTGGCGCGGGGACTGTACGCGCTGTACAAGAAGCAGGGGGCAGCGTTCGTGCCGCTCTACAAGGCGCTTCTCCACGCCACCAGCGTGAACAGCGTAGAGGACACGGCGGCAATGGCCGGCATCGACCTCACGGACAAAGCGTTCTGGTGCGAAGGGCTCAATTCTTTGGCTGATGAAATAGATCAATTCATCAACCTTATTGAGAATTGATAATGGCAAATGGCAAAGGGCAAAGTGCAAATGGCAAATGGCAAATGGCAAAGGGCAAATGGCAAAGGGCAAATTGCAAATGGCAAATGGCAAAGGACAAGGTAAGAAATTATGGCGGTGGACGGGATCGTACTGCACGCGGTAATAGATGAACTGGGCGGGTTGCTCGCCGGAGGAAGGGTGGAAAAGATCTTCCAGACCGGCGCGTATGAGATCACTTTGCTCGTTCACGCCGGCGGGGAGCATTACCGCCTGCTGCTCAGCGCGGATCCCGCCGCGCCCCGGATGCATCTGACCCGGAGCAAAAAAGAGAATCCCGCGCTGCCGCCGCCCTTCTGCATGGTGCTCAGGAAGTACCTGACGGGGAGCCGGATATTGTCCGTAAAGCAGCAGGGGTTCGACCGCGTGGCCGTGCTGGAATTCGAGACCCGCAATGAGATGGGGGACAACGTGGTAAAACGCCTCATTCTCGAGATCATGAACCGCCAGAGCAACATCATTCTGGTGAGCGCCGCGGGGGTGATCCACGACGCCGTGCGCCACGCGGACAGTTCGGTCAACCGGTTCCGCGAAGTCATGCCGGCGCGGCCGTATGTGTTGCCCCCCGCTCAGGACAAGCTGGCGCCGGACGGGCTGGACGAGGCGGCAATACGGGTGATATTGACCCCGGGCGCGGCCGACGGCGCGGGAGACGACGCGCTCAGCGGCCAGAATGTGTCTAAACGGCTCCTGGGGGCGATCTCGGGCTTCAGCCCGCTCCTGTGTGACTCGGTATGCCGGACCGCCGGAATCGACCCTAAAACGCCTCTGGGCGCGCTGGGAGAGGCGGAACGGGAGGCAATATGCCGCGAACTTTACGCGACGGTGCGGGAGATCGCGGAAGGACGCTGGAAGGCGGCAATACTGGCGGGGGAGCGGGATTTTCACTGCCTCCGGGTGTGCGCCGACGCGTGCGGCGTGCAGCACGGTTTCAGCACGGTCAACCTCGCCGCGGACCGTTTCTACACCGCCCGCGATGAGGAGCAGCGCTTCGCGCGGGAAAAGGCGGCGGTGATGCGCGTCGTCACCGGCAACGCGGATAAACTGTCCAAAAAGCTGGCCGAATACCGCCGCAGTCTGGAGGACGCCGCCGGGTTTGAGCGGGAACGTCAATACGGCGAGCTGCTCACCGCGCAGCTGTACGCGTTGCCCGAGACGGCGGAACGCGTGACGCTCACGGATTTTTTTGCCCCCGACGCGCCGCAGCTCGAGCTGGAGTTGGACGCCTCCCGCAGCGTGGCGGACAATGCCCAGCTTTTCTTCAAGCGCTACCGCAAACACAAAGCCGCGTGCGAGAACGCCGGCAAACTGGCGGACAAAGCGCAGCTGGAACTGGATTATCTGGACAACGTGCGGGCAATGCTCCAAAACGCCGCTTCTCCGGAGGAAGTTGAGGACATCCGCCGCGAACTGTACGACGAGGAGTATTATTCCGCCGACGCGGCAACGGGCAGGAAAGTTCAGGCAGCGCCCAACGCCCCCGTGACCGCTTTTCTCGGCGGCCGGCCGGCGTCAAAAAAGGCGCTCCGGGAGCGGGCCAAAGCGGCAAAAGGCAAGGCAGGGAAAAGCGCCGGAAAGAGCGCCGAAAAGAGCGGCAAAGGCTCCGTGGGAAAGGGCTCCGGCAACGGTTCCGGCGGCAGGAACGGTGCGGGTGACGATCCCGGGACCGCGGCAACGGCCGGCGCGACTCAGCCTGTCCTGC